>JBEAPS010000390.1:0-20397 GCA_041164285.1 Pseudomonadota bacterium | reverse complement strand
GTGTGGAGCGCAGATTTGGCTGGGACTGCCATGGTGTTCCAGTTGAGCTCCTTATCCAGAAGGAACTGGGTCTCAACGGTCGTCCCGAGATCGAAAAGCTAGGTATTCCCCAGTTCAACGCTGCCTGTCGTGAGTCAGTCCTGCGTTATGCCGGCGAATGGCGCAACTACATGCGAAGACTCGGTCGTTGGGTAGACATGGACAACGAGTACCGCACCATGGACAAGTCGTTCATGGAAAGTGTTTGGGCAGTCTTTAAAAAGCTTTGGGATAAGGGGCTTGTGTACGAAGGTCGCTTCGTCATGAGCTACTCCTCTGCGTTGGGTTCAAGCCTCTCGAACTTTGAGGCGAGTCTCGATTATCGCGACATACAAGACCCATCTGTCACACTTCGGGCCCGCTTAAAAGATGCGTTTTCTGGCAAAAGCTTACTTGTTTGGACCACAACCCCATGGACACTCCCTGCCAATCTGGCCGTCGCCATTGATGGTGAAGCGAATTATTGTGAAGTACTTGATAAAAAGAATCAGGAAACCGTTATTCTTCTTGAATCACGTGTAAATGCCTACTTCAAAGAGGGAGAGTTCGAACTTTTGAACACATTCAAAGGTTCAAAACTCGCCGGTACAGCGTACGAACCTTTCTTTGAGCATTATATCGATCAAGCAGGACCAAACGCATTCAAGGTGTATGCAACACAGTACGTTCTTCATGACACCGGTACGGGCGCGGTGCATACGGCTCCCGCATTTGGTGAAGACGACTTTAAGTGCGCTAAGCAATACGGACTGCCCATTATCGACCACCTCGACGTCAGCGGAAAGTATAACAGCACTAACATGCCTGAAGTGGTGGGTCTCGACTTCAAGGCTGGCGATAAAATCTTACTCGCTGATCTCAAAAAACGAGGATTTGTTTATAAGCATGAAACTTTCGTGCACAGCTATCCCATGTGCTACCGCTCTGGCCTTCCGCTCATGTACCGTGCTGTGCCGAGCTGGTTTGTAGATGTCGAAAAAATAAAAACAAAGCTGCTCGCCTCGAATGAGCAAATCAACTGGACACCGGATCACATCAAGCATGGCCGGTTCGGCAAATGGCTGGAAAACGCGCGTGAATGGAACATTGCTCGCACGCGCTACTGGGGTAACCCTATCCCAATTTGGAAAAATGACGAGACGGGCGAAACAGTTTGTCTGGGTTCTGTGGAAGAACTCGAAAAATATGCAGGTCGTAAAATTGAAGACCTGCATATGGAATTTATTGATGACATCACCATACCATCGCCGACCGGACGAGGAACACTTAAGCGTGTTCCATTCGTATTCGACTGTTGGTTTGAGTCAGGTTCAATGCCTTATGCAGAGCGACATTGGCCGTTTGATGGTGAGGCTGACTTTGATCAAAATTTTCCGGCCGATTTCATTTGTGAGGGAATCGACCAAACCCGTGGCTGGTTTTACACGCTCAACGTTCTTTCGACCGCACTTTTTGAGAAGCCTTCGTTCAAAAATGTTGTGGTGAATGGGCTTGTGCTTGCGGAAGACGGCCGAAAAATGAGCAAGAGCCTTAAGAATTACCCTGATCCTATGGCCACTCTCGACGAGTTTGGGGCCGATTCTGTGCGTCTGTGTCTGCTGAACTCGCCTGCCACGGTTGCTGAGGAAGTTCGCTTCAGTGTTGAAAATGTCAAGGAAAATACCCGAAGGGTGTTGCTTCCGCTCTGGAATGCATATTCATTTTTTGCAACCTATGCCTCGCTAGAAAACTTTGACCCTGAAACGGATCAGGTGAAGGGGAGCAACGAGCTCGACCAATGGATTGCGTTGCGCATGAACGAGGTTATTGCACTCGTTGACGCATCAATGACGAGCTACCAAATTGCAAAAGCAGTGCCATCGATTGTCAATTTTCTCGATGACCTCAACAACTGGTACATCAGAAGAAACCGACGTCGTTTTTGGGAGGGTGACAAAGAAGCGTTTACGACACTTTTTAACATTCTCGTCCAAACTTCGCAGATATTGGCACCGTTCGCTCCATTTGCGACCGAGTATTTCTTCGAGAATCTTGCATTGACGCAAGAGCTCAAAGACATCGGCAGTGTCCATCTCTCGCTATTGCCAACACCTCGTGAGCTCTCAGCGGCGGAGAAAAATCTGCTTGAGCGTGTTGAGCTTGCACGTCGAGTTGTTGAACTTGGACGAAACATTCGCACTGTTCACAAACTCAAAAATCGCCAACCTTTGGCCAAAATCACAATTGGTGTTGTTGAAGAAACAGCTGCTGTTCAGCTCGAAACCATGCGCGAGTTTATTGCGGAAGAACTCAATGTGAAGTCGGTTGAAATTACGCGGGACCCTTCATCTCTAGCACGCATTTTTGTCAAACCAAACTTTAAAGTTCTTGGTAAAAAAATGGGTGATAAGATGAAAGATCTTCAGGCTGCCCTTGCTCAGTTAGATGCGAGTGAATGTCAGAAGGCGCTGCAAAAGCAGAACGTAATGGCTCTCGGAATTGAGCTGACACCTGAGATGGTGACAGTTGAATTGCAAGGAACCGGACACCAGCTGGTAGCAACAGATGCAGAGCTGGTTGCTGCTCTCGATCCTACATTGAGCGAGGAACTCAAGCTGGAGGGGCTCGCACGTGAGGTTGTGAGCCTCGTGCAGAAAGCTAGAAAGAGCGCCAATTTCGAGGTTGAAGATCGAATTCTACTTATGGTGAATACAGCAGATGCCCTCTTCAATGCAGCTCTGGAAAAAAACAAGAGCTACCTTGAGGAAGAAACACTGGCTCAGGTTGTGAGTTCGCTCAGTGCTGCTGATTATGAGCAGGACCTTGAGGTTGATGGCCGCAAGCTGACTCTTCGGTTGAAGCGCAAATAAAAAAAGCCGCCTTGGAGGCGGCTTTTTTTAGCTCTAAAGAGTGAGTCATAGCTCTCAGAAGGCTTCATTCACATCGAGATTCTTACTTTTCTTTCTCAGCGCGTGGAAGAAGAGTCACAACGAGTCGGCGACCTTCCATGCGTGGTGGAGCTTCAGGAACAACAAGATCTGCGATGCCTGCCATGAGCTCATGGAGAACTTCATGACCGAGTTCTTGGTGAGACATCTCACGGCCACGGAATTTCACACCGACACGAACTCGGTTTTTCTCAGCCACCCAGCGGCGAATGTGATTTTTCTTAGTTTCGATGTCATGTTTGTCGGTGTTGGGCGTGAGATTGAGCTCTTTAACTTCAATCACAACCTGCTTCTTTTTAGCTTCTTGAGCCTTTTTACTCTGCTGGTACTTGAATTTGCCGTAGTCAATCAGCCTGCAGACCGGAGGAACTGCGTCGGGTGATACCTCAACCAGATCCAATCCAACTTCTTCGGCGCGCGTGAGGGCGTCTCGGGTGGAAATGACGCCGACCTGACCGCCGGTTTCGTCGATCAATCTGACCTCGAGAGCCTTGATCCTGTCATTGATTCGTGGACCTTCTTGTGCTGGAGCGCGATTTGGACCCGCTGGACGCATACTGGTTGATTACCTCCTGGTGAATTTCAACTTGAAACCAGACTTTAACATAGCTGCAATGAAAAAAGCGAGGCGCTGCACCAAAAGTGTAGCGCCTCGCATGTCATTTTTAGCCTAACTTACTTCTTTTCATTCGCAGTTGGCTTGTTCAATGTGAAAAGTGCTGGTGTCGTGCCATTAGCTCGAACTTTGTTTTTACGTGCATTTCCGGCTTTTACAGCTTTTGCAGCACGACGGCGATTGGTGATGTCGGTTGGTGATGTCATGAAAGAATCCTCTCGGTACACTGAAGCTCATCTGGTCTGGTCATTCCAGAAACGACGCGATGGTTAGCACCTTCAACAGCCCTTGGCAATGGCCAAGTTACATGCCGAATTAAATCCTTTCGAATTTGCAAGCTCTTTAGTTTTCAGAGGATTGCTGATTTGAGCTCGAGCCACCGTCGCCACCGTTTTGGAAAGGGTCGAGAATTTCATACATTTTTTGATGGGGTAGCTCATCCCCCGAATCAAAGGAGGGAACTGAGTCGGCGTGTTCTTCAAAGATGTCAGGGGGATCGGGAAGTGTTGCATCTATCCGAAAAAGTTCGGGCTCTGTGTCCGATATGTCCTTCGGGTCGGTCGGCCCAGTGGGCAGATCGATATCTTCGGGACGACTGGGTGTCAGAGATGCTTTGGGAGTCGGTTTTTCACTGCGCACTACTGCGGCAGGCTTTTGTTTCTCGTTTGTCTTTGGACCTGCGCTGTTCTTCGTCGTGGAGTTACCGCTTGCAAGAAGCTTCTGATTGGCTTCTAGAATTTTCATTCTTGCTTTGATCACTCGCACACGGGAGGCCAAAAAGCCCGAGGGAGTACCTTTGAGTAGCGACGTGTTCCAACGGTTTGGACTTGGCAGAATTGCCACGAGGCTCGCACACTCATTTGTCGAAAGTTTTTTGGCTTCCTTCTTGAAATAAAATTGGGCAGCATCGCGAATGCCGTACACTTTTGGCCCAAATTCAACGATATTAAAGTACCACGTGAGTTGCATATCTTTGCTCGAAAATGCGTCAAGCAAAATGGCTCCAATAAACTCACGCGCCTTGCGTAGGTATGTTTTTTCTCTCGATAAGAATGCATTCTTTACAATTTGTTGAGTGATCGTGCTGCCACCGCGGCTTTTTTTGTTCTTGTTGGCATTATACTTGTAACTTTGCTCCAAACTTTCAAAGTCAATTCCAGAGTGGTCAAAGAACTTTGTATCTTCTGCAGCCACAAGCGCCAGCTTGCATTGTTTTGGAATTGCCTCACTACTGACCCAATTTTCAGCATAGGGCCCTGCCCATGGACCTGTGACTCGGGTGTATCGACTCTCGCTCTTGGGAAGGTATGGAAAATACACCAAAGTTCCCAAATGAAGTGTGAATACCCAAGGAACAAACCAAGCAGTGGCCAAAGCGACCACAACGCCAATGATCGAAAAAAGGGTTGAAAATGAGCGATACACAAACACGATTTGCCTTTCAAAAACTTGAATTCGCATCCACTCTGAGCCATTCTCCAGCCCCGTCTGCAGGCTGCAGAGAAAGCCACAGAACGTCAACCGATGCAATCACACTATTGGGGAGAGCTGCACCATGAAAACACTTCCGCCAGTCAAACAATTGAACTTTAGCTCGATTTCGACTCTCGCCAACGTGTCGGCCGATGTTGCGGTTGTCATTCTTGATGAAACAGACATCGAAAAGGGCAAAATCAAGAACGCAGAATTGCAGAATCTCGACACACAGCTGTCGGGTGCCATCAGTGCTTTGGTTGCTCTTGAAGACTTCGAAGGCAAATGGCTCAGCACATCAGTGACACTGTGTCAGCAAGCGACCGTAGCCAAACGAGTTCTACTGGTAGGTGCAGGTAAAAAGTTTGATGAAAAACCGGCTAGAGCCCGTCAAGTTGGCCTTAAAATTGCAGAGGAAGTTGTCAAGTTTAAAGCCGTGCGTGTCAGTGTCTGCGGAACAAGCACGCTCGTTTCCTCCGCTGAACTATTGGGTCAGCTGAGTGTTGGTCTGCGCATGGGCTCGTATAAATATCCAAACTCAAACATGACGCAAGATGCGCGAAAAGACCTTGAAACACCTATTGACGTAAAAATAATGAGCTCGGTTGCAAATCTCGACACTCAGCTCAAGCAGGCAGCTGCGATTGCAGACTCAATTGAGTCCTGCCGTCTTCTTCAAGATGCACCACCGAACGTTGCTACGCCAGAGTATGTGGCTTCTGTAATGGCAGAAAAGGCTAAGGCAGCTGGCTTGAGTGTTCAAATTTATGGTGGTGAGAAGCTCCGTCAAATGGGCTTCAATGCCATGATGGCAGTTGCTGGAGGAAGCTCCAACGACGCACAGTTCGTTGTATTTGAATACGCTCCGACCAACGCGAAAAAGTCGGTGGCATTTGTGGGCAAAGGCCTAACTATGGACACTGGCGGCTACTCGCTCAAGACGCCTTCGACTCATCAGGTTGGCATGAAATACGATATGTCGGGCGCTGCAGTTGCTTTGAATGCTGTGGTTGCTATCGCGAAGTTGCAGCTTCCTATTCGTGTTTTTGGCGTTGCAGCATTGTGCGAAAATATGATCGATGCTCATGCATATCGCGTTGGCGATGTTCTCACGTCCTATAGTGGTAAAACAATCGAAGTGCTTAACACAGACGCTGAAGGTCGAATTGTTCTCTCAGACGCGCTCTCTTATACCGCAAAAGATCTCAAGCCCGATACAATCATCGAATACTCAACGTTGACTGGAGCCATGATCAGCTCGCTGGGTTATCTTGCAGCAGGGGTGTTTGCCTTCAACTCCGACACTCTCGAAAAGGCAGTTGTCGGTGCATCACAACAGGTTGGTGAACGCGTATGGCCTATGCCAACGTGGGATGAAATCGGTGAAGACGTCAAAGGGACTATTGCTGATGTGAACAACCTTGGCGCAACAGCTGGTGCTGCAGGTTCGAGCGTCGGTGCAATGTTCCTAAAAGAATTCGTTGAAAACAAGCCCTACTGTCACATTGATATTGCTGGAGTTGCTAATGGCAATATGGCTGTCGGCTTTCCGCGAAAAATCAGCTCAGGATATGGCATTCAATTGTCTATCGAAATCGCGCGTGCACTAAGTGTGGGCTGAGGACTGATATCGATGGTGACATCAAATGAAGGGCCTTCGCCAGTGTTTGGTAGCCAGCGTGTGGGCGAGCGGCCAGCCGCACCTGTTTTGGTATTTGATATTGAAACGGTGCCCGACGTGCCCCTCTTGAATGCAGGCTATGAACCAAGTCTGCCTGAAAGAAGGCAATTTGATCTCACAACCGATTGGAACAACCTAGAAGTTGTTGAGCTCATCAAACAGCAAAAACAGATCAATTTTCCTGCGCCGATGTATCATATCGCTATGAGTATCTGCGCTGTTTTTGTGCATCCGGACACTCACCTCATTATCGATGGCTTCAAAAAAACGATTCCGCCGTGCATCAGTTATGATGAACTTTTGCAAGCTGAAGCAGCACTTCTTCGTGAGTTTTGGGCATTTTGTACTAAGCATGCTGATGCGGCTCGCATTTGGTACGACTCCATTTCAGCAGATTTCCGTATGTCAGACTATCAGCGTAAAAAGCTCAAGCCTCTGCCGGTGACTTTTTGTGGTTATAATATTGCTGGTTTCGATCTGCCTGTGATTGAGCAGCGGAGTATGAAGCACTTCATTGCTTGCCCGATTCCCGAATATGCGCGTGAGTTTGGCTACGATTCCTACCGCTCTCGCTTTGCAATGGACAAGTGTTTTGATTTAGCTCAGTTTGTAAACGGAAACGCATCTCAAAAGATTGGTCTTGATCTTCTTGCTCGCTCTATGGGCCTTGCTGGTAAACTCGAAGGAATGGACGGAAGCCAAGTGGCAGAAGCTTTTTATGAGCGTGGTGCTTCTCAGCTCATCGAAGACTACTGCGCAGTCGATGTTCTCATCACGTACGGAGTTTATTTGGGCGTTCAGCGGTTTCGCGGAATTCTTGATCCAGAACATTTTTCTGAATGTTCTAAGCAGTTCGAAAAGTTTTTGCGTCAAGAAGGTCGGCCGTTACCTTATCGGGCTTTGGCCGAACAAAGCCAAGAATACTTTGTAAAATCACAGTTGAAGCAATCCTGACACCCTAGCTTAAGGTGTGTTGGTGGGATGTCGATACCCCAGTGTCGAATTGCAGTGACTTGAGAACTGGTCTGTTTTTACGTTAACTATTTTAATTGAAATTTTTCATAGGGAGGCATGTCCATGGCAGAGGAACTCGGATTTTCAAAAGGTTTGGCAGGTGTCGTTGCAGATGCAACTTCGGTGAGTCAGGTTCAGGGCGAAGTTGGTCGATTGATTTATCGCGGCGTTTCTATCGAAGAAATTGCTGAAAAATCTACATTCGAAGAAATGACTTATTTCCTTTTGCGCGGAAGTCTTCCAAACAAATCACAACTTGATAAAATCACAGCAGAGCTCAAAGAGTTCCGCGTGCTCCCAAAAACTGTTGAAACTGTGATCGACGCGGCTCCGAAAAGTGCGCACCCGATGATGGTGCTTCAGGCTGCAATGGCTGCTTTGGCTTGGGACGAAACACCAGTCAACTTGAAAGACGTTGATGGTAACGTGAAGAATGCAGTTCGTCTGACTGCTCAGCTCGGAACTGCAGTAGCGCGCATTTCTCGTCGTCGTCGTGGTTTGAATCCGGTTGAACCACGCGCTGACCTGAGCCACGCCGAAAACTTCCTCTACATGCTCGACGGTACAGTGCCTAACAAGGAAGTTGCGCGTATCTTCGACGTAGCTCTCATGCTCCACATGGATCATGACTTCAACGCGTCGACCTTTGCTGGCCGAGTGATTGCATCTACAGAAGCGCGTCTCACTGCGTCGGTCTCTGGTGCCGTGGGTGCATTGAGTGGTCCACTGCATGGTGGTGCGAACGAAAAAGTGCTCGAAATGGCTGACAAAATCGGTGCACCTGAAAAAGCAAAAGATTGGGTTGCGAATGCACTTGCCACTAAGGCGAAAGTCATGGGTTTTGGTCACCGCGTGTATCGAACAATGGACCCACGTGCCAAGGTTTTACGCGGCATGCTTGAAAATCTGGTTGCTCAAACTGGTGACAAGAGCACATACGAAACGCTCCGCATTGTGCACGACACAATGATCGAAGAGCTGAGCAAAACTTCCAAAGACTATATCTGGCCAAACGTCGATTTCTGGTCTGGTGCTCTCTACCGCCTCATGAAGATCGAAACTATCGACTTCACCCCTATTTTCGCCGTGGCGCGCGTGGTCGGCTGGTCATCACACATCATCGAAATGTGGCAAGACAACCGTATCTATCGTCCGGCAGCGAAATATGTCGGCCCGACTGACGAAAAACTCAGCGCAATAACTTCGCGCTGACTATGGAAGCCAGCGGACAGAACGTCATTGTTGAGCTTAAAGATTACGCCCTGCAGTCCGGCTATTCCGCCTTACTGCAGGGCGTTCGTCTCCAGTTAAGCGCGGGAGAGTCTTTGGGTGTGGTGGGGCCTGCTGGATCGGGCAAGAGCCTTCTGCTCAAGGTCATCTCCCAGTCTATTTGGGAAAAGGATCTCAGTGGGCTCGAAACTCCAACTCAGACAGGAGAATGTAGAATTTTTGGGGAGAGCTTTGGTCAAAAGCGTCCGGGGCGCGCTGTGCTTGCAGCATTGCAGCGTCAAATCGTTCTGGTGAGTGAGAGCAGTGCTTGGCTGCCAGTGTCGGTCGAACAAAACTTTGAAGCAGTGCGTATTGTCAGCGGATTAGAAGAGTTGCCATTCGAGCACTTTATAGAGACTTTACCGGTGTCTGCTCGCAATAAAGCTCAGCTTTTGTCAGTCAGCGAACTGCTTCCAAGTCAGGTGGATCAGCCACTACTTCAGCAATGTGCGATTTTGCGTGCTTTGCTTTTGAAGCCTCGCCTTTTGATGCTCGATGAAGCTTTCACGCGTATGGATCCAGTACTCCTCAAAAATACCGAGGAAGTGCTTTTTAGTCAGGGCGAAAATCTGACTTTAATTCTGGCTACCAACGATTTGCAGCAGGCCAGCCGATTGACCGACTCAATTTTGTTTTTACTTGACGGAAAAGTCATGGAGCATACGGCAACAACTCGATTCTTCACGAATCCGAGTACACGTCAGGCAGAGAGCTTCGTCGCAGGGCGCGACGATTCGTTTTAGTAGCGGAAGTGCTTAATGGTTTCGCCCTTCGACTCCAACTCGCGCAGCGACTCAATTCCCAACTCAAGATGAATGTCAGTCCACTGGGCGTTGACCACTTTGTCAGATGCCTCAGTCTTAACCCCATCGGGTGTCGTAGGGACATCGGACACAAGTAGCAATGCACCGCGTGAGATGTCGTTGTAGTGCCCAACTATAAACACGGTTGCCGTTTCCATGTCGATGGCAAGGCACGTCATGTCTTGAAGGCGCTGACGGAATGCTTCGTCGTGCTCCCAAACGCGGCGGTTGGTTGTGTAAACAACACCGCTTCGATAATCGAGCCCACGTTCAACAATTTTTTGTGAAACAAATTTATGAAGCTTGAAGCTCGGGAGTGCTGGTACTTCCGGTGGAAAGTAGTCATTTGAAGTACCTTCACCTCGAATTGCGGCAATTGGGAGAACAAAGTGCCCAATTTCAGTGCTTTTCTTTAGGCCACCGCATTTACCGAGGAAGAGCACTCCCTTGGGCTGACGGGCACTCAATAAGTCCATAATACTTGCAGCGTTAGCACTTCCCATCCCGTAATTGATGATGCTCACGTTGGACTGTTTGCATGTTGCGTTGGGCATGGCACGATCGAGTCCGTGCACCGGAGTCCCTGATAATTGTGAGAATCGGTTCACATAACTCTGGAAGTTCGTGATAAGGATGTAGTCAGCAAAATCGTCGATTTTGGTGCCTGTGTAACGTGGAAGCCAGTTCTGACAGATTTCGAGTTTAGTTTTCATGAATCTCCTCGATTTGTTACCTGTCCAAGTTACACGATGATTGCGGCGGGGAGAAGCAGGCAAATGGCGTGGCTCGACACAATCAAAGAGTTATCCTTCGTATTGCAGAGTGTTTCCTGCAACTGGATTTGTTTTTTTAAGTATGAAACAGACGACCTATTCGATCACCCAACTGCAGTTGATCATTCTTTGAATGGGAGTCGGCCTGGCGCTCGTCAACAGGGTCTTCAGGAATCGAGAGTCAGTTGTTTTTTCGCGCTTCAACCCCACGTCGATTGCTGCGAGTTTTCTGCGGAAAGTTTCTTTGCTCATCCTGCTGTCCGAGTGCCCTCTCCTGGATGCTTTTTAATTCCCTACTATTCTGAGGATGGATACTCAGCTCAATCTCAAAGTCCATTTCTTAAATTAGGCTACAGTGATTGGGTTGAGTTGAGTGGTCATCCTGACACCGACACACCCACGATCCGCTCGTCTGGTGATCTGTTACGACGCATAGTGAAAGTGATGTCAGAGCATGTCGCGCAAAATACTTTTGAAGAACTTTTGCAAAAACCCGACTTGAACCTAACTGAATCGCCTCAGTTATGGCAAAGCACTGAAGATCCCGAATCACTGTTGGACATGTTTGAATCTCTCAAAGCTCGCATGCGTATGGGTGATTGCTATCTTGCCAACGGCACAACCCGATTGATTGGACCTGCTCGATCGCAACTCACAATATCGTTGTCACAATTCGTGTCGCAATGGATATCAGCTCCCTCACGTTACGGAGTTTACTTTAACGGTGGTGATAAATTGCCGTTAGTTGTGTGTTTTTCTCCTGAGCGTTTCATACGACGGAGCGGTCACTTTGTTCAGGCCGAGCCTATCAAAGGCACGTCACCTACGGACCCGACGCAGAGCGATTTTGGTGCATCTATGCTCTGGAAAAGCACGAAAGAAATGTGTGAGCAAAAAATGGTCACTGATCTCTTGCGCAACGACTTAAACAAAGTCTGTGAACCGGGAACGGTATATGTTGAATCGCCCTATCAAGTTCGCATTGCAGGCTCTCTATTGCAGATGCAATCAGTAGTTCAGGGAACACTGAGCGATAAGTATCTCGCAAATTCGGATATTTTAATGAAGACCTTACCTGCAGGATCGGTCACTGGCACTCCTAAATATGCAGTCGGTCAGTTAATTGCCCAAGTCGAAAAAACTGAACGTGGCTATTACACAGGAGTGTTTGCGCGTTGCGAAGGCGCCGATGAATTTGATTCAACAATTCTCATTCGTGGTTTTTTTGCTGATTCAAATAATTGGTATACGGGTGTCGGTGCAGGAATCACCACACTCTCTGACAGCGTGGCCGAGGCCGCTGAATTTGAGTTGAAGTGGTCTAGCTTTGCTTCGAGGCTGAACAGCAACTCCTCAACCACAGGGAGTTGTATGCCAGTTTTGACTGGCTTTAAGTCTACCTCGCTTTGGAATCAAATATTTAATCATGCGGCATTAACTCCACAGCAACATTCGAAAGGTGAAGTAAGTCATTTAGAGCCAAGCGTGACTAGTGTGCCAATCAAAATGAATGAAGTGCCGAGTGGTCTGTTGATAGAGATTGCGGATTTCGACGAGCTTCTCAATTTATCTGGTGTCCCTGGCAGTGCTGTCTTATTCGTGGATCACTTCGATTCATTCTCAGAAAATCTCATTGCAGCTCTGCGCTCTCTTGGTTTGAGTGTTGTAAGAATTTTTTCTGCACCTCATTCTCATCCGACGTCGAAATCCTTGGAATTGGGAGCGCTGGAGCCCAATCGTCTCAGCGTATCCTTGGGCCAAAATTTTGATGGAGTTGTGTTTTCTCCTGGACCGGGTGTGCCGTCAGATTATGTTTTGTCGCAGACACTTTTGCGTTCGGTACCCAATAAGCTGCCCGTGCTTGGGGTCTGTTTGGGGCATCAACTCATGCTCACAGAATCAGGCCTAACGTTGGAGAGAGTGTCCGAAACTCCTGTCCACGGTCGGAATGTTCTACTCACGTCTCTGCAAAACTCTCGGCTTCTAAACGATGCATCATTTAGCGGCGAAGCCACTTTTTACAATTCTTGGCAAGTCATGGTGAGCTCATTGGGCATAGAGGGATGTCCTTGGTATGCGTGCGGCTTAGATGGTGCGGGAATAGTTCTTTGTGAACATAGTGTATTGCCGCGAATTGCCGTGCAGTTTCACCCGGAAAGTTTTGCCACCCAGTCTGGACGTAGTCTTTTGGGAGCTTTTGTTGATTTGACTTCGTCATACAAGATAAACTCTCAAGCAAACGTGGCTCAGAAGTTCACCCAAACAGCGAAAGTCGGCTTGTGATAGCGCGAATTTATTCCATCATTTTTATAGCCCTGCTTGTGATCGGCTTCTTGTATCAGGAGTCCTACATGCAGATGTCTGTTGCTGAGATCAGCTATTCACCTGTCGAAAGCGATAAAATTCCCATTGAGGTGTTTAGGACGTCACCATTGTATCTTCGTCAGTATCAAGATGGTGAGCTGGCGGCAGAGCTTTCAGCACGCGAGGGAGTGTTGTATACGACCGGAAAGCTTGTTGCCAATGGCTCGGTGGAGCTGCGTACCGTTGATAAAAATGCAAATCCCGAAGACAGGCTCACCTCGCTTAAATCTGAGAGATTGATAGCGCATCTGGTGCGCGCAAAAAGTGGTTTTTCATTTAACCTATTGAGCAACGAGAATAAGCTTGAACGCGTCGAAATACCGGGAGAGGCAGAAATTAAAATGCGCGGACACACGATTACGGGAAAGGTGTTTCAACTTGACGCGTCTACAATGAATCTGACAACTCAAGAACCTGTCACCATTGTGGGGCGCAACCGTCGCCTTGAGTCGCAAGGTGGTTTGCAGTCAAACTTGAGCACGCGGAGTTTTAAGTTGAAAGGACCGGTGCAAGGGCTTGAAATTCCTACACGACGCGGGCATTCCGTTTCAGGCAAGCAAGGTGTTTCAGTGAGTTCACCCCTCCATTCAAGGGATAAAAAATGACTTTTATTCAAGGCCTGATTCGAGCACTCCCAGCAAGTGCATTGGTTTCTCTCTTTGGACTTACTGCACAGGTTGCATATGCTGATTTTGATGATGTCGGCATCGAGGGCGCGTCCTCCACTCCCACTACACAGTCACCAACTGCTCAACCAAAAGCACCCCGGGCGTCTGGACGAAAGTCATCTGCGTCTGAGCGGCCCGCCGTTCAAAAGACTTCAGAAAAAAATAAGAGTGCTGTGTCGGAGAAAAAAGACTCTTCGAACTCGTATGATTCTCCGCAGGCGAATCCACCGAAAAAAAATACACGCGATCGAGGCGATAAGCATAATGAAGCTGCGCCTGTTGTTTACTCGGCTGATACTCTGGAGGGTTCATTGGTGTTGGGGCAGGTGCGCCTCGAGGGTGATGTTAAAATCGAACAGGCCAATGCCATCATGAAGGCCGATAAAGCCGAAATACTTTCTGACAAAAAAACAACCACACCGAAAAAAGCGATTGCAAAAGGTCGGGTGAGTTTGTTCAAAAGTGCCACAGCAGAGAGCGAAGAGCTGCGCGCGCTCGCCCGTGAAATGGAGTACTTCATTCCTATCCGTAAAGTCATACTCAAGGGTGATCCCAAGATTTGGCGTGGACCAGAGTTGCTTGAAGGCAAGGTGATTGAAGTTTTTCTTGATACAAATGAAATTAAAGTGAAGGGTGCACGCGGAGTAATGAGCTCACCCACGAGTACGCCCGCTGCTGAGGTTGAGCAGACAAAGTCGAAAACAAAGCCTGCCTCATCAGGGAAAAAGAATCAGTAACGCAACTTCGGAGTCACACAATGACGTCATCAAGCGGCACACTCTCTTCAACGAATCTCATGAAAAAATTCGACAGCCGAGTTGTGGTCGAAGACGTGAGCTTTCATGTGAAGCAGGGTGAAATCGTTGGCTTGCTCGGACCGAATGGTGCTGGCAAAACAACGAGCTTCTATATGACCGTTGGGCTTCTGCGCCCCAGTTCAGGAAATGTCACTATTGATGGCACCGACATTACTGAGCTGCCCATTCACAAACGCTCCCGCATGGGTATTGGCTACTTGCCGCAAAACGCGAGCGTGTTTCGCAAGCTTTCGGTCGAGGATAATATCACCGCCGTCATGGAGGTGTGGGGTATTCCGCGCACAGAGCGCAAGGCCATGCTCGAGCGGCTCATTGAACAGTTTGGAATCGGTCACATTCGGAAATCAATGGGCTTGTCGCTTTCCGGTGGCGAACGGCGCAGGCTCGAGATTGCACGTACGCTTGTCATGTCGCCCCGCTTTTTGCTCCTCGACGAACCCTTCGCCGGCATCGACCCTGTGACGGTCGATGAAATCCAAAAGCTTGTGGCTAGCCTCGTGCGCGAACAGAATTTGGGAGTTCTCATCACCGACCACAACGTCCGTGAAACTCTGGGGGTATGCCAAAGAGCATACATTCTGGCCGGCGGAAAAATTCTTGCCGAGGGCGATCCAGTTGAAGTAGCCAGTTTGGATCGCGTAAAAGAAGTGTATCTAGGCGAAAACTTTACTTTGTAAGACTGACAAGCGGTGAGTTTTGTTGAGTGTGAAGGGCCGGAGAGAAATCCCTCTCTTGCCACCAGCGGTGCCCCAATCTTTGGGTGAACTCCAGCCCCCTATTCACTTTTTTGCTGTTTGGAACACGTTTATAGATTCGTTAGCTGGCCGTCAAGTCAATTTGCTACTTTTTATGTTAACGATATGAAATTTTTATGGTTAATCGGCACAGAAGTCAGGGCTGCCCTCAACCAGCGCACGAGCACGACCCGCAAGTCTCGTCGAAAATACATTCTCCTTATTCGTCGTTAGCTCCTCGAGTGGTACCCAGCGTGCCTGCTTTACCTCGTGACATTCGACGCGGTGTGGATTGTCCTGCACGAGTGGATTATCAGAGGGTGCGCATAGGTACACAAACCCCCGCACCATTCCGTTGTTCCACTGCCGTGTGACTTCCAAAAAGTCAGCGAGCTGCCAGCCAAGCTCCTCGCGGATCTCCCTCTGGAGCGCTTGATGAGGGGTTTCGCGAGGGTCGATTTCCCCGCCGAAGGTGTCCCAAGCGTAATCGAGATAGTTTCTTTGCATCAAAAAGCACTCATACCCTTCCGGATGAGCTCTGATGCGCGCCCACTGAGCCTGCAAATTTTCCTGAAAGAACGATGCGCGTTCCTGATTCGCCCGTGGCCGAACGAAAAAGGCAGTTGCAAAATAGGGTGGCTGAAGCTGTTTCAACTGGGCTTTAAGCTGCTCCGAAATTTCTTCGTAAAGTTGGTCGGCGGGTACTGTGGGTATCGTGTGGAAAAGTTCCTTCTGGCTCAGCCCTTCGAGCTCCCACGGTGTTTTTTGAGTGAACTTTTCGTTCACAAATCGAGGGATCACGTGCCAGTGTAAATGGCCAACAACATTTCCGAATTTGACCACATTCATATGATGAGCGGCCGTCACTGCGCGCACAGCTGCTTCGATGGCGTACAGTTCACTTTGGGTGTGGATAAAGTGTGGATACTTCAGTTGGCTTGGGTCATGCAGGTGACGTTTGCTGGTCACCTGAAGTGCGCCGGGCCAACGTGCCGAAAATGGCCCGCGGTGCACAATTACATGCGAAAGTTCACACAAGTAATCTTTGTTTTGAGCACCTTCGAGCAGCAGGCGGCAGAGCGGGCAGGTTGCGGCTAGTTTCCGGGCCTTGTGACCGTGCGCAGAGTCCATTCTTCCGCATCCTCTCTGTATTGAATTCTGTGGGCAGCAAGCGTAAGGCCCGTGGCCTCGGAGACTTCAATCAAAAAGCCCGACAGCCAGACATCCTTTTCCGAGACTTCCTGTGGCTTCTTTTGTTTCGGGGTGAAGTAACGTGGCATCGAGCCAGCAAGCGACATCCCAATAACCGATTCATAAGGGCCAGTCATGCCCACATCGGTGAGGAATGCTGTTCCTTTGCGTGTGACGCGCTCGTCGCTTGTGGGTGTGTGGGTGTGGGTACCAATGAGCCCCGCAGCAACACCATCCATGAACCACGCAATCGCCTGCTTTTCACTACTTGCTTCTGCGTGAACGTCGATCACCACAATGCTCTGTCCGCCCGCTACTTTTGCCTCGAGCGTGGGGCGGTTTTTCTCAAGCCACTCGAACGGGTCGTTGTAGTCGTGCTTCATGGCAAACTGACCCATTAGATTCACCACACACAGCGTTCTGCGCGAACCCGGAATATCGAACTCTGCAATACGCTCGACACCTTCAAGATCTTTGAGGTTATGTGGGAGAACCATGCGCGATTCAGTCTTGCGAATAGCGTGAACTTCAGGCTTGTCGCACCAGTGGTTGCCCATGGTAATGACATCAATGCCCGCTGCACTTGAAGTCAGTTCATTGTAAATTTTTTGGGTGATTCCAAAGCCGCCAGCGGAGTTTTCACCATTGATGGTGGCTATATTTATTTTTCCCGCATACTTCAGACGCGGCACAACGCTTTTGACGATTTTTCGGCCGGGACGACCAATCACATCGCCCATCATCAGAATGCGAATGACACCTTCCGAGCTTTGCACCAGAGCTTGGGGCAAAGCTTCGAAAAAGGCATCGTTGCCGCGAAATTGCATGTAACTCATTTCAAAAACACCACAACGGGAGAGTGTGCGAAGCTATTTCGCCAGGTGGGTGACCCGTTGTTCACGAACCATGGTGACGCGGACCTGACCTGGGTAGTTCAGATCGCTGCGAATTCTTTTTGCAACCGTTCGTGCAAGAGCGCTCACTGCACTGTCGTCTGTGACAGTAGGAGACACCATTGCCCGCACTTCGCGTCCAGACCTAATCACATAGGCCTGCTCAACGCCAGACATATCTGCAACCACGCCTTCCATTTCACGCATGCGTGTCATGGATTTTTCGAGGTAGTCGCGGCGGGCGCCGGGGCGGTAGCTGCTCATGTTGTTCGCGATTTGAACCACAACAGCAATTGATCCAACACCCTGATTTTGCTCAATATGATGCTTCGCTGCGGCTTCTACCACTTCGGCGGACTCACCACATTTTTGAAGGAACTGTGCTCCCACAGCTGCGTGATGGCCTTCGTTTTCTTCGTCGAGTGCTTTGCCAATGTCGTGCAATAGGCCTGCACGCTTGGCGACGCGAACGTTGAGATCCAGCTCGCCCGCCAGAATGCCTGCCAGTTGCGACACTTCTACTGAGTGTTGCAATACCGACTGAGCACCGCTGGTTTTGTACTTAAGCTTGCCCAAAGCCATGATGAGCTCGGGGTGGAGGCCTTGCACGCCACAATCAAACGCTGCACGTTCACCTGCCTCGCGCGTTGTTTCGTCGAACTCTTTGGTCACCTTGTTCACGATCTCGTCGATACGTGCGGGGTGAATACGCCCATCGGCAAGCAAGCGCTCAATGGCAATTTTTGCAATCTCACGACGCATGGGGTTGAAGCAGGAAATGAGAATAGCCTCTGGCGTGTCGTCGATGATGATGTCGACACCTGTAGCCTGCTCGATTGCGCGAATGTTGCGGCCCTCGCGGCCAATAATGCGGCCTTTCATGTCATCAGAAGGCAGGGTGATGACACTCACGCAGGCGTCGGTCACGAATTCATTCGCCATACGCTGAATTGAGGTGGCTACAACGGAGCGGGCTTTTTCTTCGGCAGTGCGTCGAGCTTCGTCTTCGAGCCTTCGGATTTCTTCGGCTGTATCACGGCGTACTTCGCTCTCAAGCGACTGACGCAACATGTCACGCGCTTCTTCCAGCGAAAGCCGTGCAACGCTCTCGAGCTTTTCTTGGCTCTCGCGCAGCACTTTTTCAGAGTTTTTGATCGTATCAGATGCTCTTCGCTCTTCACGCTCTACGTGCTCGCTGAGCTTCTTCAGATCTTTTTCTTTTTGCTCAAGCTGCTGTTCACGTTTGTCGAGGGTTTCTTCCCTCTTCTGAATACGCTTTTCAATGCGCTGAAGCTCAAGGGTCTTCTCTTTTTGCGAGCGATCATGCTCACGACCTTCACGTACGGCAAGTTCTTTTGCTTCTCGTAAAGAGTTCTTCACGATCTGGTCAGAGTCTTGGCGTGCCTGATTTAGGCGTCGCTCGGCATCGCTTCTGAGAAGTTCAAGCTCCTTTGATTTCGCGCGCATATTGACTGCATACACTGCAACAAACGCAACCGCAGCAACCAGTAATCCAATGGCTACCAAAAGGGCGATTTCAAGGGCGGTCATTCAACTAAACCTCAATGGGGACACAATGTTCAAACCTAAACCTTAGCGCAAAACGCAAAAAAAAACGACTCCGAGAGGAGTCGTTTTCATACCCTTGAGGGGGGATGGTGCGGATGGACGGACTCGAACCGTCATGCCTCGCGGCACACGCCCCTCAAACGTGCGTGTCTACCAATTTCACCACATCCGCAGTGCAGCGGTGTCTAGCTCAGGGGCAAACCTTCGTCAACACCGGAATACAGAAATCCGAAAATATCAGTCCGCGGCACTTGTGCTCGGTGCGCTGGCAGGCGTCGCACTGCCGGTAGAGTTCTCGCTCGCCGGTGCAGGAGCAGCACTCGTTGAAGTTTCGCTCTTTTCGGTAGCGTTTGAGCTGGGGTTGGATGCAGCGCCGGGGTTGCTGCCTTTGTAGTCTGTCACGTACCAGCCCGAGCCCTTAAGCGCGAAGCTCGTTTGGCTCACGAGCTTTTCAATGGGTGAAGCGCACTTCTCACAGTTGGTTGGCATGGGGTCGGACAGGCGCAATAAGTGCTCTTCAATGTTCCCGCAGTCAGTGTTTGTGCATTTAAACTCATAAATTGGCATAGTTATCACCTCAACCAAGTTGTGCGCAGCATTGAAGCTGCCTGCGCCGAAAATTTGTTCGACTTTGGCGCAATGTCAAGACAGATTTGGGCAAATCTTGTGTCCGAGCGCCGCTAGCAGTGCACACCAACTCATGCTACAGCTGGAATTGACGATTATTTCGTCGAAGGGGGGGTGACTTGGCTTCGACGGAGAGAGATGAACGTCAGGTGCATGCAGGGGTTGGTTACAACACTCCTTAAACTGTTGTAGCAGCCAGAGATGGCAATGATTACGCTCTCGCAGCCTAATTGATGGCAGCGCAGCGACCGACGGTGCGGCAGCACGTGCACTCCGGAAGCTGTAAAGTTACGTGCGGGTTTCGTTGAGTCTTCTGTTCGTAGACTCTCAAACCTATTAATCGGACTGGTTCCGTCACCGGGGGGGCCCTCAAGCCCGGCGGAATAAGATGAGCAGAGGGAGAAGCATGTGGTCGCCGAGCGCAGATTCCTTTTCGGACCCGGGTTCGATTCCCGGCACCTCCACCATTAACTCAAGAAACCCACTTCACAAGCGGGTTTCTTCGTATAAAAATCGTCCTTGCGACAAGTTGCGACAAAAGAATTTTTGGTTTTTGAGGGGCAACCCGACTGCCTCGTAAAACGCTCAAGTTCCGGTTAAGACTCAAAATTATCAATGGGTCTCGCCTCTTCGCGAAGGAAATCTGCTCGCAGTGGAAAAAATAATTGAATCACTTGAAATCATTCAGGCAAGCTTGCTCGCAGCCTTGCCCGAGCCAATTCGCCCTTGGTCGATGGCACACAGACTTCCAACCTCGGCGAGAGGAATGATGGTTTCGGGGGCGCGAGGCGTTGGCAAAACGACTTTCCTCTTGTCCTCTTCACCAAAGCGAAGCTTATACATTTCCGCAGATCATCCTCTCGTCAGCGCGCACTCTCTCAGTGAGATTGTAAACGCAGCCTTTGGAATGGGTTTCGATGGTGTCATCGTCGACGAAG
>JBEAPS010000389.1:0-5737 GCA_041164285.1 Pseudomonadota bacterium | reverse complement strand
TGCTGAGGATTGGAATATTCTCAAGGAGTCGCTCAGGATGACGCCCTCCTCATATGGTTTGCAGCCATGGAAGTTCATACAAATCGAAAATCCTGAATTGCGAGCAAAGCTGCGGTCACAGTCTTGGAATCAGTCTCAGGTGACCGACTGCTCTCATTTTGTTGTTATGGCATACAAAGAGAAGCTTGATGCAGATTATATTCGAACGAATATGAAAAAAATTGCACAGGTGAGAAGCGTTCCAGTTGAATCACTTCAGGGCTTTGAAAAAGCGATTACCGCTGACCTCATCGATGGACCACGCTCACAAACAGTCGACACATGGGCACAGCGACAAGTTTATATTGCCATGGGATTTCTTCTTGAGACAGCTGCGATTCTTGGGATTGACTCAACCCCAATGGAAGGTCTGGACGCAAACGCGTATGACGAACTTCTGAACTTAAAAAACAGCGGGTGGAAAACCGTAGCAGCCGTCGCGCTGGGATATCGTCATGCCGATGATCCTTTCATCAAATTAACAAAAGTACGATTTGATGAAAGTGAAATCTTTGAAACTCGCTGATAAAGTTGAATCTGACTTCGTTCGAAAGGCATTGAAATCATGATAACGGATCCACTCATTCTAAAGATATCCACAGCACTTTTTGCGTGCGCTGTACTACACACGTTTTTTGTTAAAAAATTCAATCACTGGTCAAAAAGGTTTCCCCACGGTTCTGCGGGCGAAAACCTATTTCATTTCCTCGGCGAGGTTGAAGTTGTTTTCGGAATTTGGGCCGCAGTTTTCATAGCCACCTTGAGTACACTTGAAGGAACACAAAGCGCTGTCAATTACTTGAACCGAGTGAACTTCTCTGAGGCGGCGTTCGTTTTTGTCATCATGTGCTTGGCATCCACCCGACCTGTGATGAATGCAGCCAATCAACTCATTAATTTTCTATCAGGTTTGCTCCCCGTGCCGCGCGGCGTTGCCTTTTTCACAACAGCTCTCATTGTTGGCCCTCTGCTCGGTTCCTTCATCACCGAACCCGCTGCCATGACCGTAGTGGCTCTGATGCTGCGCGACAGGCTTTTCTCGCAAAATATTTCGCAAAAATTACGATACGCAACGCTTGGCCTTCTGTTTGTGAACATATCGATTGGCGGAACACTCACTCATTTTGCTGCACCACCCGTTCTCATGGTGGTGAGTGCGTGGCAGTGGGATTTGGGGTATGTGTTTAGAAACATCGGAGCACCCTCATTTGTTGCCGTGTTGATCTCCACACTCGGCACCGCGACCTATTTCTGGAAAGAACTTGCTGCCCTTAACGTCACCCCACAACAAGAAAAGAAGGCTCCAGCACCAAAATGGCTAACATTCACGCATTTTGGATTTATGACACTCACGATTATTTACCATGCGCATATGGCATTTTTCCTCCCCCTTTTCTTGCTTTTCCTCGGATTGGCTGAAGTCACTCGCGAACATCAAACTCCCCTCAAAATACGAGAGAGCCTTCTGGTCGGTTTTTTCCTCGGCGGTCTTGTCACGTTGGGCGGATTGCAAGGCTGGTGGCTCAGCGACATTGTTGAAAGCCTGCAACCGCTCGCGCTCTTTATTAGTGCAACCGGTCTCACCGCGATCACTGACAATGCGGCACTCACATACTTGGGGACATTGGCGCCATCGTTGAGTGAGTCCGCAAAAATTGCGTTGGTTTCGGGTGCGGTTGCGGGTGGGGGCCTCACGGTCATTGCGAACGCTCCCAACCCTGCAGGGTATGGTATTCTGCAAAAAAGCTTTGGTGACGAGGGAATTAGCCCTATGGGTCTGTTTTTAGCAGCCCTGCCCTACACGATTGTAGCCATGACTATTCTAATGATTTCGGCGCTCTAAGATTTCTTGAATTGCACTTTGCATCGACTTGTGTCAGGACTCGCACGCACTTTTAAGCGGAGAGAACAGGTCGATGCAAAGATATTTAATTCCATTATTTGGTTTGATTCTGAGTTCAGAGATTGCTTCAGCTCGCCCGACGGGCGAAGAGAACACAGCCGCAACGAAGCAGTTTGCTCAAATGCTTGTTGGCACCTTCGACAGCTCTGCGCAGTCAATCGACGATTCCGAATACCTTGATGTCACGGTTCACCACTGCAGCGTTCAGGTCAGTGGTCTTCCCGAGGAACTGCGCGAAGGTGAGTTTCTCGCCTTGCGTCAGTCGGTCAGCACCGCTGCAAATCCCTACCGCGTGCGTGTGTTGAGAGTTTTTCAAGGCGAAAGCGACAGCAACGTTCGTGTGTCGTCATTTGCGCCACAACAGGGAGTCAATTTAGCTCAACTTTGTTCACTTCCTGAGTCGGACAGAACTGTAGATTTCTCCCAACTTACAGGGGAAAAATGTACGACATCTGCGACGTTGATTGGAGCTGAGTTTGTCGGTGGAACAACAGGAGAAGGTTGCCCGAGCAACCGCGCTGGTTCGGTGCGCATGACAAGCGAACTCACATTGAGCTCAAACAAAATGACCACTTGGGACCGAGGCTGGACAGCTGACGGAAAGCTTGCATGGGGCCCCGAAAAGGGACCTTATCAATTTGAAAAGGTGCAGGCGCAAGACCCGCGCATTGCACAATTCGCGGCTTTTTTCTCGGGCCGTTTCTCCAATGCAGAACAAGTTGAAAAAGATCCCAAAAACTTTACGCCCGTCGAGTACCGCTTTTGCCAAATTGACGTGGGCGGAGCGCCTGTGCGCCCTGACATCCGGCTCATGTTTGCCGAGCAGCGCGTTTCAGTTCCCGGCCGTGTGATCGAGCGCAGACGGATTTATGAGTTTTTCCGAGACGAGAACGCTGCACTGAGAGTCAGAACCAACCCATTCAATGAAAGTGACATTCCGGCCGGTGTCTGCGACTTAAGTTTAGCTGAGCGACGCTCATTGCCCGCATCCATTCTCAACGAGCGTGACACGTGCTTGCTGACGTTTGAATGGAATGAAGACTCTGAGTCATTTGAAGGTGGGACGCCTGCTGAAGGCTGCCCGAGCCAATTTCAAGGCGCAGTGAAACTGACGATTGAAGAAGTCATTAAAGACGGCCTCATTCAACCATGGGAGCGTTGGTTCAACGCCGCCGGTGAACAAGTGGCAGGTTCAAAAGCAGGGCCTTACATTTACAAACGAAACTAAATGGCTGGGCGACTCTGATGCCAAGGCCTCAGAGTCCCTGAAAGAACGATGCACCCTGCTCATCCGCACCATTACTGATTCTGCAACGGAACATTTCATCCATTTTGATCGTGTAGTCACGTGGGTCGAGGTAGTTGACCTTCACGAGCACTTCGCCGTCATCATAGACACGCACGCTGCCGTAGTTGAGCACGAACCCGCGAATAGAAATAAGCTTCGACTCTGAAGCGGCAAGATAGGTTCTTTTGTCGGCTCTGCGACCCGTAAGCCCTATTCCAAACTGTTCCCACGTATCGAGCTTCATTCCGCCCACCGCATCCATTCCTGCTTTTGCAGAGCCATAGCAACTCATTGGTTTCGAATTTGCCGTGAGACGACACGCAGGATCGCTTGTTTGTTCGTCTGGATTTGTGACCGCTGTTTCACTAAATTCCTTCAGAAACAAAAACTCACATTTTTTATAGTCGAACACACCACGAACCGATTTACCTGATGACAAAGCACCAAATACAGAATCGTAGCTAGACAGACGCTGCTCAAGTCGAGCAACAATTGCATCTGTCACAGGTTTCCAAGGGTTTATCTGTTCAGCCTGAGCGCCAGAGGCTACGGCTGACAAAAGAACCAATACGGGACGGCTGCACCAGCGAACTGTAGACATGGTCTTTTTCTCCCAAAAAGTTGAGCTCACTAAAATAGAGAGTTGGCCTAACAAGGAGCACTCTGTGGAGCAAGTGGTCAGCCGTGCCTAATCTGTAAACACCGCCTATTCTTGCGGGAAAAATTTAAGATACCATTTTTATTGAATTTTTAAGCGAGCCTTGTGGCATAAGCATTGCTCACTTGGCCACGTGTGTCCGAGTTCACGGCCCGATTCAGGAGAAACGCTATGAAACGTACTCGACTAGGAGTTTATGCAACTGCACTGGCCCTGAGTTTGTCAGGCTGTGGCAACAACATTCCACAGCCTGAAGCTCAAACTCAAGAGTGGGGAGAGTCTGTTCGGTCAGGGCAAGAGGAAGCTGAGAAACTTCGTAACCTGACGCTGGCTGACGAATACAAATATGGTGCCGACTTCGATGCGGCAATTAAAGACCCTGCGAGAGCCGAAGAAACCGGGCTCACGATCAAAACAGTCAAAAACCACCTTGCAGCTGATTACGTCAAACGAATTGGCCAACATCTTGCGCAATACTCATCGCGCTCAGATATCACCTACACTTTTCAGCTCGTCGACGATGACTCGATCAACGCTTTTGCAACTATGGGTGGCTACGTTTACATGCACACAGGGCTGCTCAAAGCAGCTGAAAATGAAGCTCAAGTTGCTTCTGTTATGGCTCATGAGATTGGTCATATTGCGCGAAAACACGCCCTTCAATCAATGGCAACTCAGGCCGTATATGGTGGGTGGGTGAAAGGTGTGGGAGGATTCGGAGGGCTAATGATCAGTCTGACTTCTGCGGTCCTCTTTCAGTTGCCCGGAAGCCGAGCCTTTGAATTTGAAGCTGACAGCTATGGCTTGGAAAATTTACGTTCGGCGGGCTACGCATCAGAACAGATGGTTTACTTCTTTAAAAATGTGTTGGGCAAAGACGAACCTTCCTCTGGAGGTCGACGCGACTGGCTCTCGACACACCCAGACACATCAAGACGTGTGAATGCACTGTTGCGCAGGCTGACACCTGCGGATGCCAACGGTTTTGGACTGCGCAGCGAAGACCACCGCCGGATGATTCAAGGTCTGTAATCTCAATCTGCGCTCTAGTCTTGGTATAAGGAGAGCTACACCATGATCCGATTTAAAATGTTGTTGTCTGTCATAGGTGTTGCTGCTTTTGCCCAAGCTGCGTGTTCTGATGTTCAAAATCCGGCCAACCTGCAAAGTCAGAGCAATGAGGTTTACGCAAGCTCAGAACTTGTCAACGACGAAATCACCCAAACAATTAAAAATGAAATGAGCAACAAGTGTGGGACCCTTTTCTCCGACAGCACCGAAAAGCTTGAGCGTTGCTCAAAAGCGGCCTCACATATGGCTCGGCTGCTCGACTTCAAATACGTGAAAAACAACTCAGGTCAAAGTGCGTTTGTGTTTATGAGTTCAAAACTCACATCCATGCTCGCCGATGAAAAGGTGATCAAGTTTCTTGCCAATTTGCAGAGCGTTTCTGAAGATGCACTCTATTTGGATAAGTCGTTCAACCTTTGGGAATTTACGCTTGCTTCGAGTGAAATGAATACCGAAAAGGCTACGGAGCGTTTAGCGGTATTGATTCAGGATGGTGCTGAAACTGCTGCACAAATTAAGTACTTATTTGTCATCCGACACCCTCAGGCGATGTTACTCTATTCAACAGTGCAAGCGCTCGAGGCTGCACTGAAAGAAAAAAAAGCAGTGGCCTATCCTGCAGGTCTCAACAACTCGAGAACCGCACTCTATCACTATTACGTGCCTCGCTATTTAGCTCAGGAATTAAAACGAACTCAGGTCGGCAGCGAAATGTCAGCCCTGTTGCCAGTTATGTTCAACGCTTCGTATGAACTTCACCAAATCCAAAAAATGGAGA
>JBEAPS010000388.1:0-3032 GCA_041164285.1 Pseudomonadota bacterium | reverse complement strand
AGTGACACTCCGCGCATTGGCCTTCAATCACAATTTTGTGTGACTTCATGCTAAACCCCGGTGGAACAAGTTTTTCCAAATGTCCGGGACATCCGCTAACCGGATAGACGCGGTCGCACTTTTGACAAAAGAAATGATGGTGATGCTGCATGCCATTGCGCTCATAGCGTGGGGCTGTGCCAGGGATGTCTACTGGCACAAGCGTGTTGTCATCGAGCAACTGCTTGATGCCGCGGTATATTGTGGCAATACCGATGCCCGGCTGAATAGACGCGGCAGCATCGAGAAGCTCTTGTGCCGACAGTGGTCTGCCACTGTGTTCAAACAAACCACGGATAAGCGCTTGCTGTTGCGTCCTCCGCTTGTCCTTCTTTGTATCGCTCATGACAATGTCCTCGCTCACTCTCGAGCAGCGGCTGGGCCTCTGCGCTCTTTCATCACTTCGTCGATTTCAGCTAACGCCGACAAAACATCACGAAGTTCATCTTCTTTCAAAAAGAGCTGTTCTTTTTTAATTTGAAGCGATTGCTCCAGCATGGATTTGGCACCCTTTAAATCGAAGCCAGTGCTCATTTCAAGCCGAGCAGAAAGGTAAAGGAACTGAGCTTCCCAGGCGAGAATTTTCGAGTTTTGTGCAACTGACAGCGCTTCAGCTATGACAAGTCGTGCCCGAGGAGCATCGTTTGTTTCCAGAAGTGCTGAAAAATAAAGTTGGAATGCTTCACACAGCATCCACGATTCATCCGGAAAGTCGCGCAGCGTTTGAATTGCAGAACGAAAGAGCGGCAATGAATTGTGGACACGTCCTGACTCCCGATACTGTAGGGCCAACTGAAAACCTTCCATACTGCAAGCGACAGGGTCTGTTGCAGACAACTCAAAGACTGCTTTTCGTTTCTGGTCGATGCTTGCTTCATCGCATGCAATCTCTGCGGCATCCTCTGGAGGGGCAAACCACGCTGGAAATGGATCTGCTTGCGCTGCCCAGAGCACATCACCTGCTGAAATCTCTTCATCGGAAAGAAGGCAGTGATCGAGTTTCGAGCGAATGGCAGCTACATCCATCGATTGGCCGATCACAACGAGCTCTTGCGCACGATCTCCCCACTGCTTGTCCCATTTCTGTGCGACTTCTTTGCGTTCTTCGGGTGTGAGTACCCAGTCGGCCTCCGGTGTGAGTGCTAGCCACTGCCCAGCAGGCTCGAGACGGCAACTGGCACCTGCCTGACTCCATTGCGCGACAAAGTCGCTTCGTGTTGATAGCCAAATAAATCCTTTTGAACGAACAATAACTTCGGAATCATTTTCAATGAACTGAGAGAAGCGCTCGGTGTGAAATGGGCGGTATGCGCGATATACGAAACTTGAAAAACCGTATTCATCTTTCTCGGAGGTTTCTTCACCTCGGAGGGTTTTGAGCCAGCCGGGAGCCTGCGCCGCCTTTTCAAAATCAAATAAACCGGTGTTGAGAATCTCCTTCAGCTCCACTTGTGAGTTCTGTGTCACCAAGAGTTTTGCTTCAGGGTTGAGAGTTTTGAGGATCCCAACGACTTCAGCGCGCTCGGCATCGCTGACAAGGTCTGTCTTGTTCAGAATGAGGACATTGGCGAATTCAACCTGATCGGTGAGCAAATCGGCTAAGTTGCGCTCGTCATTTTCGTCGAGGGCCTCACCTGCTTCGGTGAGAAGCAAACCCTCTCTCAGCTGCTTGGAAAAATTGAGAGCGTCCACCACTGTGACGAGCGTGTCGAGTTGCGCAAATTCGGAGAGCGACTGGCCTGCTTCGTCTGCAAATGTAAAAGTTTCAGCGACAGGAAGTGGCTCGGAAATGCCAGTGCTTTCGATGACAAGATAATCAAAGCGTTCTTCCTCGGCGAGCTTTTTCACTTCTACAAGGAGATCTTCCCGCAGGGTGCAGCAGATGCATCCGTTGCTCATCTCAACAAGCTTTTCCTGTGCATGCTTAACGTCAATGTTCCCCGACTTCACGAGCCGCGCATCAATGTTGAGCTCACTCATGTCATTCACAATCACTGCAATACGCAGACCCTGCTGGTTATTCAGAATGTGATTGAGGAGTGTTGTTTTACCAGCACCCAAAAACCCAGAAAGTACTGTGACCGGAAGACGATTTTTCATTGTATGCCCTGACATTGAATTAAAGAGATACGCTGCCTTTGTCGTTTTTTACAGTGAGACCGCTTTGCTTTTCACCAGAAAGAACTTGCACTTTTAATGTGCGCAAAGCTTTGAAGTGGCTCGTAGCTGAGAAAGAGAGCGTTGATCCACTCACGGGCTTCTCGCATTCAAATTGAAATGTCGCGTGAACTTCGGCATGGGTGCCTTTTTTGTGGTGATGGTGATGTGCATGCTTTTTTTGATGCTCACTTTTCATCGAAGTCTTTTTTGTATTTGCTTGCGTGCTTGCGTCATCTTTGTTGGTGACAAAGGGCTTAATTTCAGAACTGTTCAATTTGCAGTTCAATGCAGAATCGAGAACGAAGATTTCATGCGATTTTTCTTTAAGCCGAAGAATAGCCGAATCTCGTTTTTCGATGTCTGCGGGTTTTATGGCTTCGTGTTCAAAGCCATAGATACTGTCTGCTGGAGTCTCGAGTTGGATAGTGACACTTCTGCCGTCGGCAACGATATTTACCTGAGCAACACCGTGTTGGTGGGCGCCATAGTGTTTCTTCTTGGCGAGGGCGGCTAAGGGGAGGAGTCCTGTAACTGCCAGAGTGAACAAAACTTGTGCAGTGGATTTAGGTAACAGACTGGAATTTTTATAAAACATAGAAAGACTCCTTGTCTTAATGAAAGTGAGTTATCGGTAATGAGGTCTCTTTTTTATGTCAAGAAAAATTGTTGTCATAAGTGAAAATGAGACCAGTGAAACAACAACGCAAGGCGTTGTGGGGAGGCCTTCACCTGCAAGAGAAATTAGAAATCCCGCTGGGAGTGCAAAGAGAGTGACAAATACAAGAGTGATGAGATATTGATTCGAGCTTCTCCACTGAGCTAATGACAATATT
>JBEAPS010000387.1:0-4065 GCA_041164285.1 Pseudomonadota bacterium | reverse complement strand
TTTGCCAAAGTCGAGCACATTGACTTGCAGTCATATCGAGAGTGCCCGAATTCAGGCGGCTATACAATCTCTTATTCTTCTCTTTACGGCGTCCAATGCCCGCCGCAAGTATGAAATTTGTGAAGAACTTACACCGCTCCATTGCAAAAATATTGTCAGTTCGGAGCCAGTCAACAAATCTCTCTCCGGAGTTCAACAGAAATGACAATTGCTGCAAGACCTCTTGACTTTCAACGACCGGGGAGGGATTTGCGGAAACTATCTCATTCCAAACTGCACGATTGCCGCCAGTCCATGACACACAGGTGCCCATTGAGCTTTCTTGCCGGACAGCTCCAATAAAGAACAATGCACGCAGAGTGGCAAAACCTTCGGACTCCAAGTGGCTTATGAGAGACCGAGGCAAGCATCCGTTGTTACAGAATACAATTGTTACATTTTGAGACGCTTCAAAGATTGCTTTGGCATTATTCAAAAATGAAAGACTAACCACTTCAGTCGATTCCGGAGGCAGACAAAAAAAGACAATGCGACGGGCTGAGCTGTGAGCGAACCAGTCCGGAATTTCGGTATTTAAGCATGAGGTCATATCTACATTTTCACCATCGGGAAGTTGAACTGTGACGGGAACAGGAAGTAACCTGCGATTGAACACCCCGACATAGCCATTTTTTCCATCGCTTTGTTGTGATTTTTTAATTGCGGCTGCGATGAGGAGACCGAGTGCTCCTGCCCCAACAATGAGACAATTTGTTCTACTCACATCCGAGATCATCATGAGTCTGACATCCTTTATTGCACATGCCTCAGGCCAACCTTGAAATCACCGATAACCAAAATAGGTTATCATGCTTTAAGAGGAGTTGCTCATGAAACCCTCGAATTACGGGTCACAAGTGCTCGTCATTGGTGATGATTCAGAACGAGTGGAGCCGATGGTCTCAGCGCTCGGGCAGTTTTTTCCCGTGGCACAAATTCAACGAACCAGCACTCTAAGACTAGGTGCACCTGAGCAAAACCTTCAAAATACATGCGCTCTCGTGCTTCTTTGGGAGTCGAACAGTCTGCAAGACTGGAGAACACTACTCGAGCAAAAAACTGTTTCTAAAAGGAGTTGCGAAGGAATTGTTTGCGACGTTGCCACCCAGTGGGGCGACCCATTGCTCAGAAGAACTGCAGCATTTGCGAAATCATTGTCTCGTGAGGAGGTGACTTTTCTTGGCGAGTTCGGAGTTGGACTCGTTCAGGCAATGAGCAGTGACAAGGCTGATTGGCCTCAGGACCACCAGAAGTTTGCGCAGCGTTTGCACAAGCTTATTTCGCTTGAAGATGATGATGGCGGAACACCAGCTGAGAAGAGCGTTCGCAGGTTTGAACGAGTACTAAAGAGCTGGTCATACTCGACGGACAATGAGAAAATTTATGCCAGTGATGAGCTATTGCGAACCTTGGGTGACACAGCTCGTTACTGTGAGCTTATGTCGAGGCGCGCTCTGCTCGAGAATGATCCCAAGACTGCCGAGCAGTGGCTGAGGCGGGCAGTTGACAAAAATCCAAACTATCTACGTGCACTTCAGGGACTTGCGGATATTCATATTGAACTAGGTCGGCTGCAGGAAGCTTTGGCTATTTTGGAAAAGCTGAAACTCAACAACCCTCGACACCCCAAGCGATTGGCACAGATTGCAGAATGCCATCTGGCGTTGGGCGAATTCGAGCGCGCGGATAAGTCTTTTTCACGTTCACTGAGTGTAGATGAGCACTCGCTGCAGGTGAGAGAGGACTTGGCCCGAGTCAAGCTAGGACTCGGCGATTACGATTCCGCAAAGCTTCTTCTCCAAAATTGTGGTGATGTGAGTAGAGTTGCAAGTTACTTGAACGCTTACGGAATTCAACTCGTTCGAGCCGGTCGCTACGAAGAATCCATTGAACACTACAAAAAAGCGCAACTCGTTTTGCCGACCAATACAAATCGCCATCAAATTCTCTTTAACATTGGCCTAGCTTATGCAAAGTGGGGAAGGTACACAGAGGCACGGCAGTACGCGCAACTCGCACTGGCCCGTGACCCCAACTACGCAAAAGCCGCACAACTCCTCCGAACGATGGAGGATCGGCTGACCTGATGAGGCTCTCATGACGCACCCTATTTGCTACGAACTTCGAATACACGTTGCTGACGAACACAAAGAGCATCTGACCGATTTGCTTCATGAGCTCGATGAGCACAATTTTGTTGAAGGCGCTTTCGATTTTGAAGTTGAGTTTGAATACGACTACGAGCATTTGTCCCGTGATTATTATGGACAGCTTGTTTCTCAAGTCCCTGTGATCGTCTACAGCGAAGACCTCAATCATCTCGAAAACCTCAAGAGCTCTCTACTTGAACTTACTCTCGAGCGGTCAGTCCCACTTCTGCCCGAACAAATTCAATTGCAACCCATCGCTGACCAAAACTGGCGTGAATCATGGAAGGCTTCTTTCCGCCCGATCGACATCGGTGGTCAGTTCGCAATTTTGCCGCCTTGGGAAGCACCAGAAAGCTTTAATCAGCCGTATAAAATTGTCATTGATCCCGGAATGGCATTCGGAACTGGACAACATGAAACCACCAAAATGTGTCTTCAACTCTTACTCACTTTACCCAAAGTGCCCCCTCGGGTGTTTGACGTCGGAACTGGCTCGGGCATTTTGGCAATTGCAGCAGGATTGCTCGGATGCACCGACATCTTGGGATGTGATATTGACGACCATAGCGTAGAGATTGCGCGTGAGAATGCGCAATCCAATGGAGTTCCGCACGCTCGGTTCACTGCAACTCCAATTGCGGAGATCGAAGAGTCAGCATTTGACCTTGTGTTCGCTAATATTCAGATGAAACCATTGCATAAAATATTCGGCGACATTGCTGGACACACGCGACCGGGTGGGACGATTATTGTATCTGGAGTCCTGAGCAGCGAAATTGAAGAGTTTCGCGCATTAGCGACTGAGCACGGGGTTCATGTGAATGAGGTGACCACGCTGGGGCATTGGTCGGGGATAATGTGTGAGCGTCCGAACGGCTAAGAAAAAATACGATGTGGTGGTTGTCGGTGGCGGGCCCATGGGTTGGTCCACAGCGCAATTGCTTTCAGAGGCTTCTGTTAAAACTCTACTGATTGAGCCTGAGTTGTTGTCACCCTCGCCATTTTGGATGAGCAAGGGCTTAGGAGTTTTTTGGCCATCACTGAACGATCCTCCCACACGCGCAATGGTGGCCCATGGAGCACTGACAGCATCGTGGCTGCAAGAATTCTGTTCGCAAGGAACGCAATTCGCCTCGACATTTCTTGGAGATAACTTCACACAGCCTTTGCCCGTATTCAGACTAGGAATTGAAGCCCACGAAATTGCCGAGCTTCAAGCTGCACAAAAACAAAAGCTTGGTATCAGCGCAGAGTTCACACTCGGTGCTGGGATTTTTAGAGAACAAAACGAAGGCAGAGTACTTGTCAGTCGGCTGGGACAAAATCTGCCTCATCAGCGCTTTCTCGCTGACATCAAAAGAGCCCGAGTCACAGACCTACGTGAAGGACAAGAGAGCTGTACAATTTTCCTCGACACAGGCGAACAACTCTTAAGTGAGATGGTCGTTCTGGCAACTGGCTATCAGCTCGCACAACTTTGCCCGTGGCTCAGTCACATGCTTGTTCCTATGGCCGACATCTCAACAACCTGGTTGACCGGAATGCCAGTCATAGGCACCGAAACAGCTTTTGCATTGAGAACTGCGAGTGGACATGTGGCAGCCATCTTTCACCCCAAAAAAGGAAGCGATGGAAAAAACCAATGGCACATTTCTCTCTCTGGGCCTCGCTATTTGCTTCCTCGTGCCGGTGCAGGCCTAAGCGACACCACGAGCCTGACAATGAACCTGCTCACCCCTCAAATTGAAAACTGGCTCAGCGAAAAATTGCTCACGCACCTACCCGCAACACTTTTAGGTCTGGAAACAGCTCCGGCAAAAATGCACGATCTCCGGCTTCAGTTGGAAAACGTAGCAATGGGAGTCGATTGCCTCCC
>JBEAPS010000386.1:0-7479 GCA_041164285.1 Pseudomonadota bacterium | reverse complement strand
CGTTTGTTGAATTGCGCAGCTGAGCGCATGCAACCGGCCAATGTAAGCATGTATGTATAAACTCGGCAGCCTATATCCTGTAAATCGATGACAATCGTGTCAACATCTGCAAGTTGCTCCTGAGTGGGAACTCTGGTTTTTGAGTATAGACTGTAAAGCTGGAGCTTTCTTCCGTCCGAGAGCGAAAAGCAATCATCGCCAGTTTCGATCATGTTGTCTTGTTCTGTTTGACCGTATCCGTGCTGCGGGCCAAACAGACACGTCAAGGTTGTTCCTTCAACACGAGCGGCAGCCCTTGCGAAAGTCTCAACCGACGGTTCAAATTTTTGAGTTGTGCTGGCTTGATTGACAACGAGACCAATTCGGCCAAGGCCTTTGATGAGTTCTGGTCTGGTCTCAATCACATCTATTGCTGAGTTCACCATATGCACACCTTCTTATCTATTGCAGCGGTCATAGATTCTAGAACGTTATCGAGGTTTAAGCCACTGATTGGGTGGAGAGTTTCGTGAGGGTCTAATGTGCTCTCAGCATGTGCAGTTAGAAGGCCATTTGCTGACTCCTGCACTTGAATTGTGAAGGAGCGCCCCTGAACAACGTAAAGAAATTGACTCACCTTGAAGATTTGCCCCTGACCGCGGGGGATGCGTGAGGATGGCAGAGTGTGACTGGAACTCATCGTATTATTTGGCCTCGTAGTCAGACAAAGTGACATTTCTTAACAGAGCAAAGTGGTGGTTTTTCGTTCAGATGACAAAACCATGACCCACTCTGCATTATTTGCGCATTGATACATCCCTCACATGCTCCGATCCCCTTCTCAGAAAGTCAATCAACCTTTCGCAGGTGGTGTAAAGGATATTATGCCCTTGCTTTGTGCGATGAACTGAACTTCGTGCAGCTGTGCAGTTGATTGAATGTGGGGTTTTTTACGTCACAGGGTCAGGATGACCCGGCGGTGTGAGCATTAAGGAAGTGCCTCACCGTGTTTCTAGGAGGAATACCGTATGGGTTTGCGGATACAAACCAATATTCAGGCGCTGACAGCGCAGAGGAACTTGGTGACTTCGACTGAATCAAACAATCAGTCGATGGAACGTTTGGCATCGGGCTATCGGATTAACAAGGCTGCCGATGACGCAGCTGGTCTGGCAATCTCTGAGAAGTTGAAAGCCGACATCCGTGGTTTGAATATGGCAAAGAGAAACGCCAATGACGGCGTATCACTAGTCCAAACTGCTGAAGGTGGCTTGAATGAAGTCGGAAATATCCTGAGTCGATTGCGTGAACTTGCGGTTCAGTCAAGCTCAGATACGATTGGTAATGTTGAGCGTGGTTTCCTTAATAAAGAGTATACATCTCTTAAAGATGAAATCGATCGTATTACCAATGCTACTGAGTACAACGGAACGAGACTTCTCGTAGGAAATCAGGAATCCCTGGATTCTTCACTTGTGAACCGGAGCAATCCGTATCCTTTGGAGATTCAGGTTGGTAAGGACTATTTCGCCTCGGTGGATGAAGGTGGTCAGGCCAATCCAGTGAACGTCATTCGGATTGATTTGCAGAACCTGAACACAAACACCGACTCGAATGGTCTTAACCTTGGCCGAAGTTCAGATGGTGATGGTACACGCGTTGACAGTAAGGAAAGCGCTCAACAGTCTCTCGGGACACTTGATGCAGCGATCCAGAAAGTCGCAGAGTACCGTTCCTATTTAGGTGCGATCCAAAGCCGCCTGGGCTCGACGATCAGCAACCTGTCTGTGCAGACCGAGAACTTTGCTGCTGCCAACAGCCGAATCCGTGATACGGATTTTGCGGATGAATCTGCGAAACTCACGCAGTCTAACATCCTCAAGCAGGCTGGAGTTGCAGTCCTCTCGCAGGCCAACCAGTCGCCACAGGCGGCTCTCCGCTTGCTCGGGTAAGCGGAATTCGGTTCGGGCTCATCCCCAAACCGAATCAAAAGTTATCTCCTTCCACATGGGCGAGCCGGCAGGATGCTGGCTCGCTTTTTTTACCATTCAATCAGAATTGGGGTGTTCGGAGTCACTCGCTGGTAAAGCCACTCGATATCCGCGTTGCTGTTTCTAACACAACCTCCTGAGATTCTGCGGTTCTCTGCAGTCGTAGTGTCGGAGATTAACCAAGGCTGATTTGTACCGTGAATTCCGTAAGAGTGTCCGACGAACCAGAGGATTTTTTCACCAAAAGGATTGTCTGGAGCGCACCCTGCTATGAATGTCGGCTGGCTTGTCGACCCAAAGTAGGGAGGGCAGGTTTCCTTTTCGAGAACTGTAAACCAACCTGTGGGTGTTGAATGACCAATTCGCCCAGTGCCCACGTTCCAGCTTCGAATGAAAACATTATTTTCGAAAAAAGAGAGAGTGTTACTGCTTAAATTAATAACAATGAGCGCTGCAGCCGCTGATGCCATCATGATGTTTCTCCCCCTGCTCAAGTGCACCATTCATGGTGCAAACGCTGCGTCAAGAGAAGGAATCTATGCTTATTTTTATGTCAGAAAAAATAAACCAAAAGTATAACTATTCGTTATTAATGATTTAATTAGGTTGAACAATTTTAAGTTGCGCTTAAAAGTGCGGTTCTATTTGAGAGATTTGTCGAAGAGAAGTGTAGACTACAGGCGTTGGCTGTTCTGACTGTTGTTGCATTTGTTGTTGCTGTACTTTGTTGCAATTGATTACTGCCGCTGTTGCTGAATTGGCCTGTGAGGTCTTGGGTTGCCGAAGTTGTTCTTTCAACTTCGGCAACTTTTTTTGTTTTCAATGTTGATGTGTGTCATCCTTGAGCCCTTCTCTTGTCGCAACCAGTGAAAGCAGAGGTAGGCGAAATATGATCGAATTGCGAAACTTAACGATGCGCTTTGGCGCAAAAATACTTTTTGAAAGTATCAATGCACGATTCAATCTCGGCTGTACTTATGGTGTCATTGGTGCAAATGGAGCTGGAAAATCCACATTGCTCAAGATTATTTCAGGAGCCTTGGAGCCTGATTTGGGTGAAGTTGCTTTGGGTAAGGGATTGCGACTCGGATTTCTGAAACAAGATCATTTTGAATACGATGAGCAGACGATTCTGAACACAGTGATTATGGGGAACCGTGCACTTTGGGATGCAATGCAGGAAAAAGAAGAAATCTACGAGCGCGGCACATACACTGATGCCGAGAATGAGCGTTTGGGTGAACTGGAAATGATAGTTGCTGAAAACGACGGCTATGAGGCTGACGTTTTGGCTGCTCGATTGCTTGAGGGACTTGGAATTTCGAGCGAGCTTCACAGCGAAAAAATGAAAACTCTCGCTGGTGGCTACAAGGTTCGCGTTTTGCTTGCTCAATGTTTGTTTCCACAGCCCGATATTCTTTTGCTCGACGAGCCGACCAACAACCTCGACGTCCACAGTATCCGATGGCTTGAGAACACAATTAAACTGCGTCAGGGTGTGACATTGATCGTATCTCACGACAGACATTTTCTGAATTCGACGTGCACCCATATCGCGGATATTGATAGAAACACTATCAATTTTTATACAGGTGACTACGACTACTTTATGGCAGCCAGTCAATTGGCAACGGAGCAAAAAGAGCTTTCGAATATGAAGCTTGAAAAACGAAAGGCGGAACTTGAAGCCTTCGTTGCAAGATTTAGTGCAAATGCGAGCAAGAGCAGTCAGGCATCGAGTCGCCAGAAACTTCTTGAGAAGTTGGAAACTCAGTTTGAAGAGATTGTTCCCTCAAAGCGCATGTATCCCAAGTTTATGTTTAAGCCTCAAAAGGTACTGGGTAAACAACTCCTGCAAGTTGAGGAATTGTCAAAATCTTTCGAAACCGAAGATGGAAGCCAAAGGCTGCTTTACAAAAATCTTCATCTTTACCTGAACCCTGGCGACCGATTGGCAATTCTTGGTCCAAATGGTGTTGGTAAGACGACTTTATTGAAAATGCTCGTTGAAGAGTTGAAGCCTGATGCAGGGACAATACAATGGGGTGTGAGCACCCAGATTGGCTACTTTCCACAAGATCACAAAGAGGCGTTACCCTCAGGAACAACTCCATTTGAATGGCTCACAACCTTTGCGCCAAATGAGCCGCATGAGTACGTGCGTGGATTTCTTGGTCGAATGCTTTTCAGAGGACCAGAGCAAGACAAGAAAACGGATGCATTGAGTGGTGGGGAGAGAGCGCGCGTTTTGTTCGCGAAGTTAATGATGGATGGTGCAAATGTCATGCTACTTGACGAACCAACAAACCATCTCGACCTTGAGAGTATCACTGCGCTCAATGAGTCTCTGAAAGATTTTCAGGGTTCACTGATTTTTGTCAGCCATGACATAGCCTTCATTGGTTCGCTCGCAAATCGGGTTCTCGAAATTGACGCATCCGGTAATCACCGATTCATGGACATTGCAGAGTTTGAAGCCTGACCACACGTGAATCTTTCATCGGTGGGTAGTACGGTAGGTCTCCAAAAGCTTGCGTATGCTTTTTGCTGATGCAAACCGTTCACCCTTGCAGTTCATTCCATTGCACACTTTATTTCGGTTGCAACCGGCGCTGTGGTCCCACTGTAAGTCGCTTTCGCCACTGACGAGCACACCGACGAGCGCTCCAGTGGTCGGGTTGAATGCAGGTGACCCCGAGGCTCCTCCAGAAACATCGGCCTTTGCAAAAAAGAAATGACCATCAGGGAGGGGAGTCGACTCTAACGCGCTGACCTTCAAGCTTATCCCGAATGAATGTCCCAAAATTCGGATGTTTTTTGTTTCAGTGTGGCTATCAATTTGTGGTTCGAGAAAGCGATGACCGCGATCGAGTGTGACAGCACGGTCGAGTTCAATCAGCGCCAAGTCGCCTTCGGCTACGGGCAACCGGGCTGGAATAGACTTACAGAAATAGAGGTCGTTGCTTTTGATTTCGTGTTGGTGTGGTGTGTGGAAGTTGAAAATGATTGAGCGGTTCGCGCATGCCTGCTCACCTTTAACGCAGTGGGCCGCGGTGAGTAGAAGGTTAGGTTCTACGAGAAACCCCGTGCAGTCACCCAGCGTTCTTTCGTCATAGAAAGGTTCGTCTGTGCACATGCCGAATACAGGACCGAGTTTTGGTGCATTGATCTGCAGATTTGAGGGAGTAGGGGAGCGATGCCGCTGTGAGAGAAGAGCGACTGTAGGAGTAAACGATGCAATCTCCACGCCGGCGTCACTTGGCGAAATTCGATCGTCAGTGTCGTAAACGGTGCGAAGTTCTGATTTCACTTCTGCGGAGCACGCTCCGCACAGGAAGGCAAGACAGAGAAGAAGGCCTTTCGAGAACGGTCTCGTCATCATCTGCATTCACCTCACATGAGTGTGAGTCAGTGTGGGTAGTGCGGGTCAGCAATGAGAAAGAAAAATCCAACCAGTAGGAGGCTCATCAGAGCGAAGGTAAGTAGAACCATAAACACCTTGTCGCCATTTTGGTTGTCCACAATGTCCTGAGCAATTTTTTCGAGTTTTTCTTCAGTTGGGTTCGTCCGAAGGTCACGCACTGATCTTTCAATCTCCTCAGGGCTCAACTGCAAAGAAAGTTTGTCATTGAGGCTTTTGAGCAATGAGCTCTCGTTCATGCCTTCTGCCCTTGCTTGTTTCGCAAGTTGTTTCGAGCGCTCCATAATTTCATGTGCGTTGAGTCCGTCTTCAATTACCTCAGATGCGAGTGCATTGAATCCTGATTTTAAGCTTACTTGCTGCTCACGAGCGAACGACTGAGTGGGGAGGAGAAGAGCTGTGATTACAAGGGCTACAATTTTTCTATACATCGTGTCTCCTTAGAGCCATATCAAGACCAACTTTATTTACGGTTAAATGCAAATGGCAAAGTATGCAAGCTCTTTTTTTTGTCATAACAAGCCGTTATAATTAACCTTTATAGAATTATACTAAATATTTGATACGACATGCCGATACTGTCCCGTAGGGGAGAGCGCATGAAATCAATCACAATAAAAATTCTTTTTCTTGGAGTGTTTGTTTCTGCGGGGTGCAAACCACCGGAGACGTCATCCACTGCTGCAACTGCAACAGACGTTGATAGGTCAGCTGTCACTGCTCTTCGAGTAAAAACCTCCGGCACGCTCTCATTCCGTCAATACTCAATTAAAAGTCTGCGCTCCGGTATCGAATGTCGTCTGGAGATTTCAAATTTAGGCGAAGAGATTGCAATCGTCCGGTCACCCAAGTATCGCGTGACCGCTGGTACTAGTGGTGATTATTTCGTTCACCTGCCTTCGGCTCTATCGCCCGAAAACTGTACTGGATCTGATCCAGATTTTTCTTACAAAAGCTTTTTCGTTGATCGCCGTGACGTCGAGCTTGTGATGCTGGGAGGTGATGCCGATGATTCTGATTCACCTTTCGATCCTTCGGATCTCACCAGCCGGAGGGCAGAAGCTCTCGCGCGAAATATCGAACAGCGTCGTAGTGGTGGCGGAAAAGCGTGTGGTTTGAAGTCATTCGGTCAGCGTGGTTGCTGGGCATGTGTGGGGTGGTCAATGACAGACGTGGGTTTATTCCCAAGTGGTCTAGGAGCGTCTGCTGACGCCTCGCCTAACGGATTTTTGAGGGCAACAGCGTCGGCGCGATCGCGTAAGTCGGCTGATGGAATTGTGACTATTAATGGCGTTCGATTTCGCTCGTTGAAAGCCGAGTTTGGAATGAAACCTTCGTTTGCTCCGCGAGGCTCAATTCTGTTTTGCAACACTTCTGCGGAGGGGCACGCTACCGTCGTCACGAAGCCAGCGAGTGAGATGCGAAGCGATGTGATTGAGGTGATTGGGTCTTCTTGGCGCCAATCGCTCTGCTGGTCGACCGTCGATGAAATTTTGTTTCCGCTGGACTGAAGACTACGCATTGTGCAAAAATCGTAACTTCGGCTACTGAAGATGAGGTTTTATGTAAGGACTGCTCGTTGGAGCAACCCGCTGTCGTATGAACGAGGATAGTGTGAATTTCTTAGATTCACGGAGTGCTAACTTTAGAAATCCTCTGGTGAGTTGGTATTTGTTTGCAACTTCAACTGCCTCCGAGGTTTCTTCGGTCATTCCTTCAAGCTTTTTGACAGGTCCTTCATAAATGGTGCTGCCTCTAATGTGATTAAAGACTTGTTCCCGCAACGCGGTTTTTCGAGTGTCGACAGCATACACAATATTCTGTGCAGGACAGGCAAGTGCAGTTCCTACAACAAATGACCAGAACCTGCTTCTGCGCAATGACCCGCCGCGATTAAAACAAACGGCAGTGAGCTCGCAAAACAATCCATCGAGTGGCAGTAAGCCTGCGTGGGGAATTTGTGTTATGCTTCGAAATGGCCCTTTTTCGATGAGTGCAAAGCCACCCTGCGGAATTAGCTTCGAATCATAACATAAAAATGCCCTGCCTTGTCGTAAGTAGGATATTGGCAATCGCACTCCGTCTGCA
>JBEAPS010000385.1:0-5393 GCA_041164285.1 Pseudomonadota bacterium | reverse complement strand
GAGATTGCGTATTGAACTGAGCTCGATGGAATACACAGTGCTCTAAAGCCATATTGAATGGCTTCATCTACCAGTTGCCTTAGATGTATTTCCTGAATGTCTGGTTTGAGAATTGTTTGATCGATGAGTTGCACAAGGCTGGCACGATCTCCTGGGTTTTGAATAATGTTTTCTCGATTTCTAAAATCTGAATTAAGGCTGATATGTGCTGGTTGCATCGCTTTTCTTCCACTGCTTGTCACAGATATTGTTTTCATTAACGTCAACACAATATGAACGCGTGAAGGCCAGTGCGGGAAGCTGCTTTATGCCATACATGAATTCTGGCAAATAGGTTTGACTCCATGCTGCAAAGCCCACAATAAAGTCAGACTCCTCTTCACTTTTTTCCTCAATTTCCAGAACTCTGTATTGATCGAATTTTTCCACTTTTGGAAAACTCCACTGCTTTTTTCTGGCGCCATTGATAAACATTGCAAAATGCTCTGTGGTGTTTCCGGGGGGAACGAGAAGGCGCAGCCTCATTTGTTGTTGTGAACCTAGTTTCATTGGAAGTCCCGCATTTGGGGGCGATGGATTTTGCCATTCAATGATCGCACCGTTTGTTACAAGAACCTCTGCGGTGTCGGTTCTCAATATTCCTGTCCTGTTTGATTTGATAGACGTTCTGAAAGTGAATGGAACAGCACCCTCGAGTAGGGCGCGCTCCGATGTTCCACCAATAGGAATGGTTTGCCATAAACTTTGGTTTGCAAAAACCATGGAAAGAATATTCTCGGGATCAAGTCCCGCTTGTGCATTCAGCAGTCGTACAAATGAAAGTGCCTGAAATTCAGACGTCATGCTAGAACTAGAACGAAAATCACCTATGTATGGGCCGTCAGATTTGAGCTCGCTACCGATGGTTTGCATAATAGGTTGAAGTTTGAATCGTAAGCTCTTTTGGAGTCCCTCCTCTCGAATCTGGCCGATGAGCTGATTTGTCACTTCGCCGTGTGACATCATGAGGTCAGTGATTGAACCTTGTGCGAGCCAATTTCTGAATTGCTTGTTACCGATGAGACGTGTCGGAAGGAAAGTAGCATCAAAATTAATCTGTTTTATGTTTTTGTCAGAGGGTAGAGTAGAAGTCGATCCAACAGGAGTCTCACCATATCGGGAAGACTCCATATCGGGGTCGCATGCCAAAATTGAATCTTCACCCGGTTGGATTAATATTTTTGAAGAGCATTTGTACATTTCACCCTGTCGCCATAGACCGATCGTGTATTGGCCAGGCTCCAGGCGGATATTAAACTCCTGACGTTGAACGAGGATAGAGGTGACTAAGTACTCTCGCACACCAAAGTTCTCCGATGGAGTTGTCACTGGCCGAAAGAGATCATCGGGAACCACAAGTGGCACTTCAGGGAGTCCATTGACCTCTTGAGAAAGGGGTACCATGGGCTTGAGTTTGCCAATTCGAATGATATCCCCAAACCTAAGTTTGGTTTCGCGATTGGGCCTGATTGTGAGCGAGGCTCTGGGATGTTGCTGAAGTTTGATCTTTCCATTTGCAGTTTGTGTAGAAAGAATTTTGTGAGTTCGTGCCTCTCCGAAGCCGGAGGAAATATACCAGAGACCTTTTGGAAGTCTGCAGCGGGCTTGTGCATCCGCATCGAAGAAGCCAAACCCCTGCACAGACCGCGAACCTGCATCATGTAGAAAAAACATCGACCCTTGGGTGTTTTGACTAATTTTTCCGTCACCTTGAATCAATTCAAGTTCAATTTCCATGAGATTATCTGAGTTTGCTTCTTGCAACGATGAACTCACAAGAGTGCATTGTCCATTTTGAGGTAAGGCGGACTCAATTGCCCCGTACTTGTCAGAAATTCCGAGAATGAAATCGCGGTCCATTATTGTCGCTTTTTCTTTCAGTGGCATGAGAAGTGGTTGCCAGTAGACAGACGAGCCGTGCGAGCTGACGCTCTTGTAATCTTTTCCGGCGGCACTCAGGCTGAGGTAAGTCAGGCTGTTGAGTTCATCAGATTGATCAAAGCCAGTGGGATCAGTTTGGGAGACTTTTCTCGTCTGAACAGTCGTTGATGAGGTTGATGTACAGGCAGCTAAAAGACTCATGAATAAAATAGTCGAAGAACTTATTGCTTTTAATGAATGAAGTGTGCGATTTGTGTTCACTATCACGGCGCCCAATGACTTTGATCAATGAATGTGCGACTAGCGTTGAGTATCAGTACACAAGTGTCCAGCAATGGTGAAACCTGTAAACATTCTCAACAGCATGTCGAAAATTCAGACTACACGTTGTGTACGAGATTGACACCTGTTCGACATTAAGGCGGGCTTGTGTTTGTTAAATATCTGAAATCAAAGGAAAAAGTGGTGAGTGGTTGATTGGGCATGCGTTTTGCAGGGGTGGTGGTGTCTCCCTATTCGGGAGTCTCGGATTTTGAAGGAGAGTTATGTTTAGAGGAAAATCGTCAATTTTGTGTGATGAATCAGTCTCTTCGAGTGCAAATGCGGCTGAAGCAGGCGCCACTCTCGAGTCGGGAGGACTTACGACTTCGGATGGATTGAAAATCAAAACACTTCCACCGAGTGTTGTGAAAGATATTGAGCAAAAAAATATTGCAAGGCGTCTCGCGGGGTTATCTCCGATCGCAATCAAAGTGAGGCGCTGTATTGCTTGTGGAGCGCCATTTGAGTCCGCTGGTAACCGAACCTGTGGGTGCTCGAGTCGGACTGCTGGTACCATTGCTGGTCGTGAGATCATTTGATGCGGTGACTTAAGGTTTTTGCCTGTAGTTCCGAAACCCATCGTAAGGATGGGTTTTTTTTATGGTGAAAGGCACCCCAACAAATCGTAGTCCGTATTATGTCCGCTACCGAGATATGGACGGTGAGCTCAAGTCGATTCGACGGGTTCCGCCAGCGAAGTTGCACGACATGATGCCCGACGACGTTGTAACGATCTCCCGAAAGCGCAGTGACAATTGGGAGGACGGTGAGGAAGTGAAAGTAATCGGTATAAACCCGAAGCAACCTAATACGCTCATGGTTGAGAAAGAAAACGGAACGCGAACTTTCCTTGCCTACTCTGACTTGAAAACTAAGCCGCGAACTGAGGCCGATATTGCTTATGCAGAAGAGCTCAGAGAGCGTGCAAATGATCCTATCGGCAGCGACTATCTACTCTGGCCTTGAGACTCAAGTTTAATTCTCCAGAAGGAATCGAAAAAGACTGAGATATTGTGCCTCTTTCGTGCATACCATGAGTGTGACATAAACTTATTGTGGATATCAGGATACGCGTGTGTAGGTAATGTCGGAAATAAATGGTGTACTAAATGGTATGCATCATTGCGCGGAAATAGAAGTTTATTGAGCCAACGCGAGGAAAAAATGTGATTACGGCTTCTGTCAATTTCATTTTTATGGCCGTAGAGAAAAATGTGGTCTGCACAATCCGAAAAAAGACGCATCCATTGGTAGGTAGTAGTAAAGGGCAAAACAGCGTATAGAAAAATATATGATGACGTCTGTTCCTGTAGCAGTCCTGCAAACGTCGTTATGAGCAAAAAAATTCTTAGTATATTTGTCCAAAGTGGATTTTTTTTAGCCCACACAACAGGGCGGGCTTGCCTTGCCCAAAGTGGAATCAGAGTAATTGCTTTCATCATTGTTTTCAGTAGTCTTCGTTTGTTTGACCCTTGGTCAGACAGGTATTCAAAACGTGCTTTAAAGTCGAGATCGTACTCCGGGTCGCCTAAAAATACATGGTGGGTTTGATGCTGCTTGCAGTAAATTTTAAAATCCGTGAACTCAAAACTTGAAATGAGATGTCCCAAAATCTCATTGTGCCGAGCACTTTTCACGAAAATACCATGAGAACATTCATGGATGATATTACCCAGAGCCCGCCAACGTGTTCCGATGAACACCAGCGCCGTTGCTTTGAAAATTATTTCACAGCTAGGAAGTGTTGTGGACAGTTTTTCAGCCAATATTGCAGCACAACACGACAAAAAAAATGGAATAAAAATATGAAAAAGGCCAGCGGAAATTGAGCTCCGTGACCTATTTTCTGGAGTAATCAATGCATTGAGTTCAGATCGAATTGAACTCACTCATCTCCTTTCATTAGCGTTTCAGACCAATGATCTCCTCAAGCATACTGTCGGAAGTGGTGATCGTTTTCGAGTTTGCCTGAAAGCCACGCTGTGTTGTAATCATATCAACGAACTGGCTCGCAAGGTCAACGTTCGACTCCTCAAGAGATGCCGAATAAACCGAACCACGAGTACCTGTCTGGGGAATACCCACACTGGGTTCGCCAGAACGATATGTTTGGCCATAGCAGTTCTGTCCAGTTTTTTGCAAACCAGCTGGGCTCGGGAAAGTGGCTAGAGCAATAGCTCCCAAACGCCGTTCAAGACCGTTCGTATACACCGCTCGCAGGTTCCCCTCTTGGTCGACCTTAAGTGACTTGAGGTAACCGGCCTCGGATCCATTCTGAGAATGGTACAGAGTCGATGAACGAGTTGCCAAACTTGTTGATGTCGTTTTTCCAACTTTGCCTAGCTCATCTTCCATTGCACCAAAGTTAAACTGAACCTTTTGAGGCGCCGAGCCATTTGAAAATTGAATCTCATGTGCATCCGACTGTTCCATTACGTCGATGTAACTTGGTTTTCCCTCTTTTGTACGGAAATTCATGTTTGGTTTTCCGTTTTCGTCAAAGGACAATTCGCCCTTGCCAATAATATGAGGGAGCGGCTGGCCTAGTTCGTCAAACTGCTGCGCATCTTTGATCTCAGAGCCATCGATTGTTGCGTACCAATTCCAGCTGTTTGCTTTGTCTTTGTCTTTAGCGAAGTAAACTGTAGCCTGATGGGACTGACCGAAGTTGTCGTACATGGTAATCGTTGATGCATAGTTCGACGTTTCATTGGGTCTGCGCGGATCAAACTCCTCAATTAGAACAGGTTCGCGAAGGTCTAGGTTGACGTTCATGGTGACTTTAGTCGTCGGAATAGGTGTGATGGACGTAGTGCTCACCTGCATGTCCTGCATCCGCGTTTCAAGCTTGCCATCGGCACCCGCAAGAAATCCCTGCAACTTCTGACCATGAACGTCTGAAATATACCCGTCGCGGTCGAACCGGAAAGTTCCTTGTCGAGTGTAAGTCCTCGCTCCGGAGCTTCCCTGGTCAGCACTACCTGTGCGCATGACAAAGAATCCTTCGCCCTGAATTGCCATGTCGGTAATGCCCCCTGTGTGCGAGAGAGCACCCTGGGTAAAGTTTGTAGTAATACTTCTAAGGCGAGCACCACGACCCAGCTGTGAGAATTCGTTTAGGTTGACCGCGAGAAGGTCCTCAAACTCAGCAC
>JBEAPS010000384.1:0-10621 GCA_041164285.1 Pseudomonadota bacterium | reverse complement strand
AAGTTCACGTCTTTTTGGCGTATCAATTCCATAAAAGCAGGGATGTTTCACTGGTGGAGAGCCAACGCGCATATGTACCTCTTTTGCACCTGCTTCCCTCAGTAACTCAACGATTCGGCGAGAGGTCGTACCACGCACAATACTGTCATCGACGACGATCAGTTTCTTGCCTTCGATCACGTGACGAAGCGGGCTGAGTTTGAGTCGCAAACGAAAATTGCGGATCGTTTGGGTTGGCTCAATGAACGTGCGACCCACATAATGATTCCGAATGAGACCAACAGCATACGGTATGCCTGACTGTCGTGCATAGCCCATGGCCATGGGAACCCCTGAGTCTGGTATTGCAATGACCAGATCCGCGTCCACAGGCAATTTCTGCGCGAGTTTTTCGCCGAGTGTCTCGCGAAACAAAAACGTAGATTGTCCCCAGAGGTATGAGTCAGGTCTTGAAAAGTAGATGTGTTCAAAAACACATCGTCGCTTTGATGTGGTCTCGTCTGAATAAAGATTGGGAAGTGTGGTTGAAGTCAGACGGCCATCATTCAAATTGATTTCAATGAGCTCGCCTGGGCGGATGTCGCGTTCAAACTTTGCGTTCACCAGCTCAAATGCACATGTTTCACTGGCAATGACCCAGCAGGTGTTTTCTGTCGACGCATCAAGAAGTGAATTTTGTGAGAGACGTCCGAGCGAAAGCGGTCTGTATCCCAACGCATCGACACAGGCATAGAGGTGTGTGGGCGTCAGGAGAACCAATGTGAAGGCGCCTTCGAGCAATCCGCTGACGTGCTTAAGTTTGGCTCCCATATGCGCACCTGGCGCCTGCGCAAGAAGATGAAGTATGATCTCGGAGTCGGCAGAACCCTGAAATATCGCACCTCTCCGCTCGAGATCTTCTCGCAACTCTGGAGCATTAACAAGATTGCCATTGTGCGCGAGCGCGATTCGGGTTCCATTGACGCGAGCAATGAGTGGTTGTGTTTCCGACTGATGTTCACCGCCAGCAGTGCTGTAGCGCACGTGTCCCAATGCGGCCGAACCCGGAAGTTGTGCCAATGTTCCTGCCGAAAAAATTTCACTCACGAGGCCCGAGCCTTTGTGTGAATGAATCATACCTTCATGTAATGTGGCGAGGCCCGCACTTTCTTGTCCTCTGTGCTGGAGAGCGAAGAGACCAAGAAATCCAAGATGAGCCGCTTCTTTATGCTGAGCGATTGCAAAGATTCCACACATGTAAAGTTCACTCAAAAAAGGGTGTGAGGGTTGTTGTGTAGGCAGTGTGCGTCTTTTGCCAATATTGACGCTGCTGCTCACTGAGAGAATCAATTGGTGCCATTTTCCCGATGTGGGTTAGACTTAGGTCGTACTTCTGGATGAGGCTAGCGAGATTGTCATCAGTATTTGAATTGCTCTTTAGAGTGATGAGCATTCCTGCCTGTCCCTCTGAACAGATTTCGTGCAAACTCAATGGCTCTGCCTCAAGACTCCATTCAAATCCTGCATGGAGACGATTCGCATGATTTATGAGTGTGCCCAGGAGACCGCCGTTTCCAATCGCACTGCAGCTCGCAATACAATCCGTATCGCGGAGTTCATAAATAGCATTCCAAAGAGCAGTCTCGTGTTCAAAGTCAGGTGCCGGCAATGGTCCAGAGTTTGAACGGAAGATTTGCCACGCCCATTCAGACAGTTCGAATCGGGCATTTTTATGAAAGTTGTTGCTTCTGATCCACCACAGTTTTGAGTTGAGAGCAGGGAGTTCTTCAATGCACTGCTCATGATTTTGCATGAGACCAACCATGCCCACCATGGGGGTGGGTGGAATCGGCGTGCTTCCGGTTTGGTTGTTGAGACTAACGTTGCCGCTGACAATGGGAATTTTCATTTGCTTTGCGACAGCATTGATGCCGTCTATTGCATCTGAGATTTGGCGCATGACCGCAGGTTGCCGTGGACTTCCAAAATTGAGGCAGTCGGTCATGGCTTTGGGCTGTGCACCCGTTGCGGCAATTTTTCTTGCAAGGAGGAGTGTGCTCTGCGACGCTCCGTGCAGAGGATCAATCTCAATCCAGCGCTCCTGACAACCGGCACTCAGTGCAATTCCCGGAACTGTGCCATGATTCAGACCCGCAAAAGCTTCGTCGAGCCGAATGACTGCTGCCGATGCAGTGCGAGGTGTCTGGCAACCCGCAATCGTATTCGACTGCACTGTAGAGCAATAATGTGAAGTGAGCGGGTCCTTTGATGTTTGCGACGGTAGTGCACACCAGTCAGCGAAATGACTGAGGAGCTCGCTCCAATGAGTTTTTAAAAGCTCAGAGTTTGATTCGAAAATCTGAGCCAATTTGGCACGGGTTGAGTCTGGTAATCCAAGACATACTGACTTTTTATTCCCACTTGGTTTTTCAACGGGCAAGAAGTTTTTCGCCTCGTTGGTGATCTTTTGATGGTCATTTAGATAATCAGCACGGTCCTGCAGCGGCCAATGATACTTCGGTGCATTTTCGGTCAACACGTCGACAGGTAGAGCACACACCACTAAGTCGTTGTGCGTGCATATGAATTCTCCGGTGTTGTTGACGGCACCTATGACTGCACAGGCAACTCCATGTGTGCGGCAGAGGTCTAATACGGCTTGCACGTTTTCAGGTGTGACCGCGCAAAGCATACGTTCCTGTGACTCTGAGAGCAGGTATTCGTAAGGTTTGAGGCGTGCTGTACGTGCTGGAATAGCATTGAGGTTGAGAGCAACACCGCAACCAGATCGGCCGGCCATTTCGACACCGCTTGATGTGAGTCCTGCAGCTCCCATGTCCTGTAGACCGATGCACAGCTTCTTTTCGAGAAGCTCGAGTGTCACTTCGAGAAGTTTTTTTTCTGCAAATGGATCACCTACCTGAACTGTAGGTTTGAGTGCTGCAGAGGAGTCGTCGAAGGCGTCAGAGCTCATGGTTGCTCCGTGAACTCCATCGCGACCAGTTGCGCTTCCAAAGTAAATGATTTGATTCGCAGCTTTCGGGAAAAGCTCTACAGCTGAATTAGGCACAACAGTATCGCCTGGACACAATCCGCTTGATTTTTGAGTGACAGGCTGGGTGTTGTCGTTGTTGAGCTTTCCTCTAAAAATAGCATCCGTTTGAACGAGTCCTGCTGTAAATGCATTGATAAGAATATTTTTGCTGTAACCGGAATGAAACTTAGTTTGACCACCCACTGTTGGCACACCCACGGAGTTTCCGTAATCTCCAATGCCGCGAACAGTGTATTTTAGCAGATGGGCATTGTACTCACCTTCGCCGTATCTGAGGCAGTTCATGTTCGCTACAGGTCTCGCTCCCATACAGAACACATCGCGCAAAATTCCGCCAACTCCAGTTGCTGCGCCTTGATAAGGCTCAATATAACTTGGGTGATTGTGACTCTCCATTTTGAATGCAAGCCCGACACCTGGAGCAACTTCGATGATGCCGGCATTTTCGCCAGGGCCTTGAAGAACCCAAGGCTCTTGCGTGTGAAAGCGTGCGAGATGAACTCGTGACGATTTGTATGAGCAATGCTCGCTCCACAGCGCTCCTGCAACGGCGACCTCCTCTAGAGAAGGCGCTCGAGACAGGCATTCTTTCAGCCTGTTGAATTCTTCAGTTGATAGTCCGAATCCTTTCGCAATTCCCAACCACTGTTCTTGTTCAGTCGTGATTTTCGTAGAGGTCATCTTCCAATGTTCCTTGATGTCATGGTCAGGAGGCCTTGCCTGAGGTGATGGTTCGCCAGATGTCGAGAGGTCCGCCGCGACGGACGTCAAGATTGAGCTGGCGAGCGAGTGCGTCGAGAATAAATAAGCCATCGGTTGCACCTAGAACAGGATCACTGGCACGCTCGGGATGCGGCATCATGCCAACTACGTTGCCTTCAGGGTTAGATACACCGGCGATGCTCTCGAAGCTTCCAAGAAGGTTGTGCGTATAACGGAATAGAACTTTATACTCATCGCGTTTGCGTGGACTTAGAAAATTGCCCATGCCGCATGAGATGGGTAGCGTGAGCAGTCTGCTACTATGCTTGAGATCCGGACTCCAAGGTGAATTCACATTAGCTTCAACATGCACGGTTACAAATTGGTGAACGTGCTGTTGCGTGATGTTGTGCGTGAGAGCTCCGGGAAGGAGCCCAGCTTCGCAAAGGATCTGAAAACCGTTGCAAATGCCTAGCACGGCCGCTCCCTGACGAGCTTCATTTTTTACCCAATTCATCAGCGGCGACCTGGCGGCCAGAGCGCCTGCTCGCAGATAGTCACCAAAAGAAAAACCCCCGGGAAGCACAATGACAGATGCTTTTGCGGGGGCGATGTTTTCGAGATCTTCGCTCGAGCGCACAAGAACCACATTGAGTTCAAGGTTTCTTGCGAGCCAGCGAACTGTGTCTTGGTCGCAGTTAGTTCCCGGGAACTGCAAGATGACAGCGTTTTGTTTGGTCATTGAATTACCTCCACCTCAATGGACTCCATGACCTCATTGCAAAGTACTGATTTGACATAGCTCAGGAGCGATTCAATTTCACGTTCCTCAGGTATGCAAATTGTAAACACCTTCGACCGCTTGAGTCGCACACTCAGACCTTGTCCTGCCATGTGCTCTTCAATGGTTTTTGCCTCTGTGTCGAGAACATCAGGCTGCAGAGCAACGGTGACACGTAAAGTTCGCTGCAGTGCCGGAACACTTTGCGAATTCACGGCACCAGAGTGCAGTCGGTCAATTTCCTCTGGAGTGACTCCAAACACGAGCAGAAATCGAGAACTCGTGTGTTGCATAAACCTGTCCAGATTGAACAGACCTCGGAGTGTTTCACGACCGACGAGCTCAACAACACTCGATGTGTTTTCGAGGGCCGTTAAAAATGCGTCAGGCGAAACACCATGCAGTGCAGACTGTGCGCTCAGGGGCAGCGCAATTTTTTGGACAAGTTCGTACGCTTCAGTTCGGTTCATTCCTGCGTTCGTTAACTGTGTGAGAACACTCTGACTCGCCCACAATCCACCAAGTCGGTCGAGATTACGCTGCATGACTTGAGGCTGAATCACCATATTTTCAATAAGCGTTGCACACCGTGCAGTCATGAAATCGAGCGTTACAAAGAGGTCTGGCAGAGCAAGACGTTCAGCACTGCTGTGCGAGATGTCTCGCTCGTGCCACAAACTTGTATTTTGAGACAGAATTTGAACGTACCCGCGAACAGAGCGTGCAAGGCCACATAAGTTTTCGGAAAGCACCGGATTCTTTTTATGGGGCATTGCTGAACTGCCCTTTTGTTTTCGTCCGAACGGCTCGAGAACCTCTTGGAGTTCTGTTCTTGCCCAATGACGAACGTTGGTTGCAAACCTGTCGATGGCATTAGTGAGTGCTTCGCATGCATGTGCAACCGCGAGAATTCGGTCGCGTGGGATCACTTGCGTTGCCACAGGTTCGGGTTTCAATCCCAACTTTTTCAAAATAAATGTTTCGTAGTCAGGTGGCAGTTGAGAGTACTGGCCTACAGCGCCCGAAAGTTTGCCTGTGCAGACGTCCTTTCTCACATTCAGCAAGGCTGTGTGTGCTCGCTGGAACTCTTCGAAGTGACCCGCCAAAACCTGACCAAATGACAGGGGCTCGGCATGTATCCCGTGGGTTCTTCCCATCATTGGTGTTTTAGCATGAACGAACGCCTGCCGAGCTAAGTTCAGGCGAAGTGTGTTGAGTGGCTTGTCGAGCAATTCGAGCGAGTGCTTCACACGAAGGCTCAGAGCTGTATCAAGTACATCTGAGCTCGTCAGGCCTTGGTGCAGCCATCTGCCAAAGTCGCCCATCGCGGAGCCAATTTCTGTGACATACGCAATCACATCGTGGCCAGTTTCTTCTTCGCGCTTGATGTAGTCTGCAGTGGAAGTGCTGCTCTCTGCCTTGTCGAAAGCTTGGAGAACCTCCTTACTGATGCCTCTGCGTTCGACGAGCCCTTCTAAATGGGCCCGCTCAACCTTTCCCCAGTAGGCATATTTAGCCTGCTCGGACCAAAGACTCGACATTTCGGGGCGGCTGTATCGCTCAATCATGGGGTCACCTCGTACAGTAAATGAGGAGGATTCGGGTGAATTCATACTTTTGCGAAACACCACTCTCATATGACGTATTTCAGCAAAAAGACAAGACCCAGCAGTCATTCATTTCATGTGCTTGCATCACTTGCCTAAAATAATTTCGTTTCAACACGAAACGCCTAAAGTTGTCACTCTCCACTCCGATACCGCCTTGGATTGTTGAAGAAGGTGCGATGACCGGAATAAATGACTGTTTCGCTCGTTCGTACTGAGGAGAGAACATGGCAGCGAAGTATAAAGAGCTGAAAAATCAGGAGACTGAGGATTCAGTGGATTATCTGACCCTCCTCGTTGCCTCCGGCTTAGCATTGGGTGAGGTTGCCGACACTGACGAGCTCCTCAAAATGCTCGCGGACACCGCCATGTCGATGGGGAATTGCGAGGGTTGCACCGTCTATGAAGCGGACGGCAACGTTCTGCGTTTCAAGCTCACGCTGAATAGAGTGTTAGAGGCGCGAGGAGTGAAGGCCTCTTTGAAGAATTACACTCTGCCGATTGACCTTAAAACAGCGGCCGGATTTGTTGCGACCTCAAAAAAGCCTTTGAACATTAGCGACGTATACAATCTTCCCGCTGGGTCGCCCTTTTCATTCAATCCTTCCATCGATGTTATGAACAACTATCGCAGTAGGTCGATGCTTGTCATCCCGATGTGTGATTCAAAGGGGACAGTCCTTGGGGTGTTACAGCTCATAAATCACCTCTCTGGTGAAAACTTTTCAGGCGAAGTGACCCCGTTTCCATCAAAGGTTGAGGGGTATCTCAAAGCATTGGCAAGCCAGTGCGGTATTGTTCTGAGAAACATAAAAATGGCTGATGAGATCAAGCAGTCACGCATTGAAACTGTGAAAAAGTTCGTCAAAGCTTCAGAGTACCATGACACAGACACTGGGGGACACATTGAGCGCATGAGTCGCTATAGTGTGCTGCTTTATCGGGAGCTTGGATTTGATGAGGCGTCCTGCGATGTTATGCGACTGGCTGCGATGCTTCATGATGTGGGTAAAATTTCAACGCCAGATGCTGTTCTCAAAAAGCCTGGACGACTGACACCTGAAGAATTTGAGATAATGAAGCTGCACACAGTCAAAGGGTACGAAGTGCTTCGCGATGCAGATTCGCCGTTTCTTCAGATGGGCGCGACAATCGCCTACACACACCATGAAAAGTGGGACGGCTCAGGCTACCCGCGAGGGCTCAAAGGTACCGATATTCCCGCGGAAGGACGTGTCGTTGCGCTTGCTGATGTGTTTGATGCCCTTTGTTCACGACGCGTGTACAAAGATGCTTGGCCAATTGACAAAGTTTTTGATGAGATTCGAAATTGCGGTGGTTCACATTTCGACCCTCAAATCGTGGAAATATTTTTTGACAACCTCGATGAGGTGCTTGAAATCAAAACTCAATTTCCCGCCACTCAACCCGCGGTAGAGGCTCCCAAATCAAAGCCGGATGAAACAGCTCAGGCAGCCGAGGAACAGAAGGAAATCAAGAGAGCTTCTTGACATTCAAGTGCGCGTAACTTACCCCATTAGAAAGATTTTTTTGGGGAAGTGCGATGCTGGCTCTGAAGGCTATCAAATATTCGCTGTGTGCTGATGAGGCTGCGCTTTCCCATTGTTTTTGATTTAAAACCCGCTTTAAGCGGGTTTTTTTTTGCCTGAAATTTGTCTTTTAACTGCTGGAGGTATCTGTACATGAACTCATACTTGAAGGTGTCCTCATACGAAGGTCGCAAAGGAGAAATTCGAAAAGCAGTTCTTCTTTACTCGGGTGGGCTCGATACGAGTGTGATGCTGAAGTGGATACAAGATGAATATCAGGCCGAGGTCATTGCGTTGACCATCGACATCGGCCAGCAAGCTGACGATCTCGAACAAATCAAAGAGAAAGCCATACGCCTTGGTGCAGTCAAAGCAATTGTCGTTGATGCCAAAGAAGAGTTTGCATACGATTATCTTGCAAAAGGAATTAAGGCTAACGCTCGTTATCAAGGCGACTATCATTTGGCCACGCCGTTGGGACGTCCACTGCTTGCTAAGCTCGCAGTTGAGATAGCTCGAGCTGAAGGGTGCGATTGTATTGCGCACGGATGCACAGGAAAAGGAAATGACCAGGTTAGATTGGAGGGTAGTATCTTAACTCTTGCTCCCGAAATGAAGATCATTGCGCCCGTGCGTGAATGGGGGATGGGACGTGATGAGGAGTTGGAGTACGCAAAAAAACATGGAATCGCAGTGAAGCAAACTGCCGACTCACCCTACAGTTATGATGACAACATGTGGGGTATTTCCGCCGAGGGAGGTGAGATTGAAAATCCAGCTCTGGTGCCTCCACTGAATAATATTTTGCAAATTTGTAAGCCGATTGAGGAAACTCCAAACGAAGCTGTGCTTCTGAAAATTGGATTCTTGAAGGGCCTGCCCGTGCAGATCAATGATCAGGATCTCGGCCTCGTTCCTCTCATCGCTCAACTGAACGAAGTAGGTGCGTTGCATGGTGTTGGTGTGACACATCACATTGAGGATCGTGTGGTTGGCCTCAAGGTGCGCGGCGTCTATGAGGCTCCTGCGGCAACTATCATTGTGAGGGCGCACGAGTCACTTGAAAAATATGTGAGCACCCGTCAGGAGAATGAATTTAAGACTTACGTGGATCAGAAGTGGGGGTATCTCTGCTATGGAGCGCAGTGGTACGAGCCGCTCATGCATAATTTAAATACATACGTGGATGCAGTGAATGAAAAAGTAACAGGCACTGTGACGGTCAAGCTTTTTAAAGGAAGAGCTGATGTTGTTGCTGTTGAAACTCCTAACAGCCTTTTTGATGAGAAACTTGCAACTTTCATGAAGTCAAATGCATTCAATCAGAATGCATCGGCTGCTTTTACTGAAATTTATACAATGCAGATGAGAATGGCGCGTGAAACAGAGCGCTACGCTCTGATCTCAATTGGCAGCGACGAACAAAAGAAGCGCTTCCTGCCAATGGTGGCACAGCTTGCAGAAGCTGGGTTTGTGCTTTTTGCAACTGAAGGAACCCATGCAGTGCTGCAAAAAGCAAACGTTCCCGCAGTCTGTGTTTACAAAGTGTCAGATGGCAAAAAGAAGCCCAATCTGCTTGATTTGCTCAAACAAAATCGATTCGATCTGATAGTGAACGTTATGAGTCCAGAAAACAATACGGTAGAGGTGCGTGACGGTACTGAAATTCGTAAATGGAGTGTAATCAACGGCGTTCAATTGGTCAGCGAATTCGATGTTCTTAAAAATATCTGTGAACGTATGAATCTGCAGATTCGAAAAAAGACTCCAGTCACAAACCGCGCTTCTGGGAGTACTCAACAGGAGAATAGAACCTGATGCAATGGATGCCTCTTTCAGCATTGAAACAGAAGATTTTATCGTCTGGCGGTTTTGTGAATGCGCATGCGCATTTTGACAGGGCGTATTCAGTGACTCCCCAAGACCTGCCTGGCGGGAGTGCCACTGTTGAATGCCAGCTTCAGGAAAAGTGGAAACTTGTCGATACTTGGAAACGCGCCACTTCTGAAGAAGGCTACTTTTCGCACATCACTTCAGCACTTCGCGCTCAGGCCGAATTCGGCGTGACAACTGCTCTCACTTTCATCGATTGCGATCCTGTTGCGGGTGAACGTGCTCTGACTGCTGCCTGTCGGGCCAAAGAATACGCTTCAAACAAGTTGCACATGAAACTGCTGCTTGCATGTCAAACGCTCAAAGGAGTGATCGATCCTGAGGCTAGGAAGTTCTTTGAGTTTTCTTTGGAGCGAGTTGACGTGATTGGCGGCCTTCCTGCGGCTGACAAAGGCCAAGAAGAAAAACATCTTGACATTCTTCTGTCTGCCGCGAAGGCGTTAGGAAAGCGCGTGCATGTTCATGTTGATCAAAACAACTCGCCAGAAGAGAAAGAAACAGAGATGCTGGCTCGAGCTGTTCTTAAACACGGGCTTGAAGGGCAAGTGAGCGCGGTGCACGGCATTAGCATTGCATGCCATCCAAAGAAATACAGACAAGAATTGTATAAGTTATGTGTCGATGCCGGTTTGAGCTTTGTGGCATGCCCCGGGGCTTGGCTCGATGCGCGTCGCAATGAGACGTTAACTCCAACTCATAATGCAGTGACTCCAATCGATGAGATGATTCCTGCAGGATTGTGCGTGGCAATCGGTTCAGACAATATTGCCGATATATATAAGCCCTTTGCCGACGGCGATCTCATGACAGAGTTGCGTATGTTGCTTGAGTCTAACCACTTTTATGATGCAGATGAATTGGTGCGTATAGCAACAGAAAATGGTCGGCGAGTGTTAGGATTGAGTTAATGTACAATCCACTGATGAGCTATGATGAGAACTTGAAGTGCGGACCATCAGCCGAGTGGGATGTGAATGGAAGATTTCCAAAAATTGAATTCACCGGTGAACAGAATTATTCTTTTCTTGGAGAGACGCTTCATTTGCCTCTGGGG
>JBEAPS010000383.1:0-2523 GCA_041164285.1 Pseudomonadota bacterium | reverse complement strand
CCAGCAGTTCTAGCACCCATAAGCGAGAGAAGAAAAGAGAGATCATGGACTGGGTTTTTGTGTATTAGCCAAACAATAATCCAAGGTGCAAGCTCCAATTGAGTTTTCCAAATCCAACGTTCCGAGGCTGAGACATTGCATGTACAGAATTTGCTACAGAAACGAAGCAATTCCGTCCATTTATTGGATAGCGCACGCGAAAGTGCACCTGTAGCCTGAAAAAGGCAAACCAAAAATCCCAACGTGAAAATTTCGAAAATTGAGGCCACGAAAAAGAGTGCAATGAGATGTCTTCCTTTGATAAATGGAGTAAAGATTCGAAGAAACATAACTGCACAATGTGTGAAGAGGAGTGAAATCACATACGCTGCCGGAACAGTTTGACCGCCCGAAAGTGCAAGCAAGTGTGACAAACCAGAATCTCTGTAGATTGTGCGCAAGTGATCGTCGTTTACTCGCTTGTTTGTGAGAAAGTTGTCTTTTAAATGATTGATTGCTGCTGGAAATTCAAGGTTGTCACATTTCATCCGGAGATATTGAAATGTTGGAGCATTCGACAATCCTTCGAGTAGCGTTTTGCGGTGGTTTGATTCTTGGACTGAAAGTAGAGCAGCTATGAGGGCCAGAAGAAAAAGGCATTTGTGTATGGCAACCTTCAGCGCTTTTGTGGGCTGATATGAAGTTGGCGATTGAGTTGATAGATCGAGATGTATTCTCATTGTGCCTTTATGATTAGGCTTTCAAGAGAATGCATCTCGAACTGATACAAGTGTTATTTATTGAGACAGTAGACCAAAATCAATGCAATGGTTCAGGTCTGCGGATTACAACTCCCCGCTCACGCCCTTCGCCTCGGCTTTCGGTGTCGAATCCTAGGTCAACTGCAAGTGAATGTTGCTGTCGTCGAATAAAACTATTGCTGGGTGTAAGTGCGATTTCTTTTTGATTTTCTGCGGTTTTAAGGGACTCAACCGCTCTGTAGACTTCCTGCAATGCCACTTCTAATTGCTTCTCACTGGTGACACCCGAGTCTCTGTTGTCGTGTCGAGGCTCTCGGCCTCGCTGTCCACGAGGCCCGCTGTCTCGGTTTGAACGCTCTCTGCCTCCAGACCCTTCAGTGGTAGTCGCGGCTTTATTTCCAGCTCGCTGGGGACGCGCACTCAGCTGATCAACTTCTTCAGTCCGAGTGTCTCTTGAGGGCCGTTTGCTAGGGTCGTTTTGTTCGCCTCGAGCAGGGCCACTGGCTCCTCGTGCTGGGCCTCGGTCGCCACGAGCTGGGCCTCGGTCGCCACGAGCTGGGCCTCGGTCGCCACGGCCTGATCCAGCAGGACCTCGGTCATTGCGACTGGCACGTTGAAGCGGCCTAAATGCTTTTGCGAAGGCCTCTCCGACAGGAGGTCTGACACGCCAGTCAATATCCTGCTTTTGTGTGGTTTCTTGATACTTCCAATACGCAAACCCCATGGCAAGATCCGCATATTCTCCGTAGATTTGATGAATCACATCTGCGAGTGAGTCCCAAATTTCACATGCAAACTGAACGTGTGTATTCGGGTCGCCACCCTCGGGGAAAGGCACGAACTCATCCGATAAGTCCACAGATGCATTTAATTGATGCAGAAATGCATTTCTTGAGTTGAGCAGACTTTTTGCAACTGGAGCCTCAGGCGAATATTCCGGCGGTTCAGAAGGGATGACTGGGATGTTGGTGCCGAACATTTCTTTGCACGCTGTCTCAAGATCCGCAAACAAAGTCGCAATCGAGCACGTGAAAAAAGAGACTGTGTCAAGATTCAAGGGCTCCTTGCGGCGGAACTGGGGTGTCACCGTAAAGTGATGCTTAATGATGTCTGTGGTCAATTGAACGAAATCCTGCCATGTTGCAGAATTTGGCCGCTGGTACAGTCCGACAAGGAATGGGTCAAAACGGAGATGTGATTTGAATGAGCCATCTTTTTTGGTGCGAGCAGCGAACTCAGACTGACAAGCATAAAGAAATGAATCATTGGTCAAGTGGAGCTGAGAGTTTTGACTCACAAGAGTCTCTCCTTTGGGGGCTAGAGCGTTGAAAACAAATGATCGTGTGGCGGCTCTCCGAGAAAAACTCGCAAAGGTCCCCACCAGTCCGGGAGTATATATCCATAAAAGTGCTGACGGGAAAGTTTTGTACGTTGGTAAGGCAAAAAATCTCCAGAATAGATTAAAAAGCTATTTCCATGGCTTGGATGGCCATACGGCAAAAACACGCGCATTGGTCTGTCGAATAGACGATTTCGAGTACATTGTCGTCGACAATGAGAATGAGTCGCTACTGCTTGAGAACAACTTAATCAAGCACAACAGACCGCCCTACAACATACTGTTACGCGATGACAAGACTTATCCCTATCTAAAGGTAACTCTTGAGGAAAAGTGGCCACGAGTGATTCAGACCCGCAGGCGGAGGGACGATGGTGGTGCTTATTTTGGCCCGTACTCGAACGCAGCGGACTTCAAGCCACTTTGCGAGTCATTCAGAGGTTT
>JBEAPS010000382.1:0-11215 GCA_041164285.1 Pseudomonadota bacterium | reverse complement strand
GTGCGGTTGTGGTGTGGTCGGGTTCCGATCCTAAGAAACGCTCGTTTCAATTCGACAAAACTCTACCTGAAGTTCACGTCGTGCTTGAGCGGCTTCAGGCAATTTCTCATTTCTTTCCGGGTCGGAATCAGTCGCGCCTCGTTCCGAAGAAGGAAGTGAGCAACGCATTGCGCGCTCTCGTCAAAGAGGGGCGTGACATGGACCAATGCATGGAATCACTCTCTGGGGTGTTGTCTATGTTCGGCGCGGGCGGACAAATTCATCCCTCGCGCGGTGACTGGATCACGCTCGAGTTTCAATCGGCAGCGCGTATGCAGGAACTGCTCATGGAGCTTCCGAGCGGAAAGTCGCGTCGCCGTATGGTTCTTGAGTTTCTGCAACTGCGACTGGGCACGAGCAGTGAAGACTTTGGCCGAAGGTATGCAGTCATTCCCCTTGGCGAGACTCTCGAAGAGCTTCAGATGCCATGGGAAAAAATTCATGAAGTTCTCAATTTCTATCAAATGAAGGCAGAGCTGCGTTTCAACTTGCTGCGCTCCGATGAAGCTGCAGAGCATTTGTTGCTGAGCGGCAAGCAAAGCGATCTGAATTCCTCATTGCCACGCTATACGCGTTGGCGCACCACGTTGAGCCGGAGTTTGGGAGCGTTGTCGAGTTTTGTAGTTGCTGAAAGTTGTCGCATGTCCGGAGCTGAGGCCTTTTTTCTGGGCAAAGCACGAGGAGGCGGAGCAGCACTGAAGCAAAAGTGTGGCCGATGTGACCTGTGCCTTTCGGGCCGAACGGGAGTTCCTAAGCGCGCCTTTGGCTTGCATGCTGGCACAATGACGGAGGGTTTGCCTAACCAGTTGCGATAATGGCAAACTTTTAATGAGATCACGATGAATTAGACTAATTCGATGATGTAGGAAACAGCGTGAAAAAAAAGAAAAATCAATCAGCGAAATCGAGTGTTAAAAGTGGCGCAAAGAGCGGCAAAGCATCATCAAAAAGTGGTGGCTCGGCTACGCTTGAGCTGTTCCAGCAACGGGATCGTGAATTTCCCGTGGCAGCTAAACTGAACAAAACCAAACGCGCGTTCCGCCATTTGAGCGCGGATGAGGTGTTCAGGAATTGTGCGATCGATGACAAGATGGCGAACAAAAACGCCACCAAAGTCCCCAACTACGAAATTATCTCGCAGGCCCGTGCCGTTCGTGCGATTACCGTGGGATTGGGTGTGCAAAAGCCAGGGTACAATATCTACGTTGCTGGCGTTCAAGGAACAGGCAAAACCAGCGTGATTCGCGGTTTTCTGAAGAAAACAGCTGAAACTCAAAAAACTCCATCCGACTGGATCTACGTTTATAACTTCAAAAACACTGAGTCTCCGAGAGCCATTGAAGTTGCAACTGGGCATGCTAAAAAGTTTAAAAAAGACATGGACGAGCTCATTGAGCAGCTCACCACCGAAATTCCCGACGCTCTTCAGTCGGAAGAATACGAAAACAACGTCAATGCGACCGTGAACTCAAGCAACGAGAAGAAGGCAAAGCTCTTCAGTGAGCTCGAAAAAACTTCAAAGGCTATGAATTTTGGCGTGAAGTCAACACGTATGGGCATTGTCACGGTTCCAATCGTAGACGGCAAACCCCTCTCCGAAAAAGATTACGCTGATCTGAGCGACGACCAAAAAGAAAAAATTGAGAATGAGCGCAATCAGCTTGAGCCTGAGGTTCTCGATTTTGCTCGTAAGGTTCGTGCGATTGAGAATGAAACGAAGCAAAAGCTTGAGTCGCTCCGCTCAGAAATTGGCGACTATGTGGTGAGCGCTGCCATGCAGCCATTGCTCAAAGAGTACGCTAACAATAAAGACATTGTGAACTACTTGAACGAAGCGAAAGAGCATTTGCTCGAAAACATCCAAGACTTCGCAACCGAAGACGATGATGACAGTGAGGGCGACGACAGCCCTGTGCCGCAGCACCTGCGCAAAGGCGATGACTATCTACCTTATCGGGTGAACGTGTTTGTCGACAACACTGAAACCAAAGGTGCACCGATTGTCATTGAAACCAACCCCACCTTCTACAATTTGTTTGGTAAAATTGAGAAGAACATAGAGTACGGCATTTACACAACCGACTTCAAAATGATCAAAGCAGGTGCTCTCGCCCGTGCCAATGGTGGATATTTGGTACTCAATGCCATCGACGTGTTGAGAAACCCGCAGGTCTGGGAAACGCTCAAGCGTGTTTTGAAAAACCAAAAACTCTTTATTGAGGACTTGGGTGAGCAATACAGCATTCTGCCGACAAGCGGATTGCGCCCAGAGCCGATTGCGCTCAACGTGAAAATCGTTTTGATCGGTTCCGACTGGATCTACCGAATGCTTTATCAGTTCGATGAAGACTTCAACAAGATCTTCAAAATCAAGGCCGACTTCGATCTACAAATGCCGCGCAACGAAGACACTATTAAAGACTACATCAACTTTGTTTCGACCCGTACGCAAGTCGAAAGCCTTCTGCCGTTCGATGCTTCGGCCATTTCGAGCATCGTTGAGTACAGCAGCCGCATAGTGGATGACCAAGACAAGCTCACCACACGTTTTAGCCTCATCAAAGACCTGACAATCGAAGCCGACTTCATGGCAAAAGAGCGCAAGGCCAAAAAGATCACGCGTGAAGATGTGGAGAAGGCAGTGGATGAGCGTTATTTCCGCTCGGCCTTGGTTCAAGATCACCTGAATGAGATGGTCACCCGTGGAGACATTCTCATTTCTGCCAATTCGCGCCGCGTGGGCGAAATCAACGGACTTGCCGTGTACAATTTGGGAGATGTGAGTTTTGGTATGCCTACCCGCATTACCTGCCGTACCTACAAAGGCAAGCCAGGCATTGTGAACATTGAGCGCGATGCTGCGCTCTCTGGAAAGATCCATAATAAGGGCATTTCAATTCTGACAAGCTGGATCAACGCCGTGTTTGGCCGGAAAGATCCGGTGGTGCTCGCTGCCACTATCTGCTTCGAGCAAAACTACAGCGGCGTCGATGGCGACTCAGCAACACTCGCTGAAATGGTTCTCATTTTGAGTACACTTGCCAACCTGCCCATCGACCAAAGCATTGCCGTGACCGGCTCAGTCAACCAGTTTGGCGAAGTGCAGCCTGTCGGCGGCATCAACGAAAAAGTGGAAGGCTTTTTCCGTGTATGCAAGATCAAGGGCTTCAATGGTCGCCAAGGTGTCATCATCCCGGTCCAAAATATGAAACACCTCATGTTGCAGCGTGAAGTGCGCGAAGCCGTTGAACGTGGCGAATTCCATATTTGGACTGTGACGCGTGTTGAAGAGGCGTTTGAGCTACTCACAGGCTATGTTGCGGGTGAGTGGGATGAAAGCAAACAACGCTTCACACCGGGAACTGCTTTTGCTGAAGTTGCCAAAGCATTGCATCCAAAATCTCAGCGTGAGCAGGAGAAAAGCGAAGCTGCGAAGGCGTCCAAACGTAAATCTGAGGCCGTGAAATCATCTGCCGCGAAAAAGCCGGCAACGAAAAAGTCGCCTGCTCGTAAAGCTCCAGCCAAAAAGCCGACAAAGAGCAAAGCTCCAGCCAAAAAGTCGCCTGCTCGTAAAACTCCTGCGCGGAAGTCTTCAGGTCGCAAATGAAGCTGTATTCGGCGCGTGAGCTTTTTGAGTTGCGCAGAATTCCTTCTGTAAAGCCGCGTGTCGCCTATGTTCGGCTTTTTGAAATTCACGGGAAGGCGGGTTTGTGCGACGGATCCGGCACAGTGTGGCCTATTTCACTTGCCGGCCAAGTTCCCCCCTTATCTGAGTTGAGCGGTTGTATATTTCAGATTGAAATGCGGCTGAGCTGGCAGTCGGGGACGCAACCCTCAGCCTCAGAAATTGAAACTCTAAAAATACACGTCATAGGTCAGGTGGCTGGCCGCGCTCAAACGCCTTGGCTCACTCCAGTCATTCCTGATCCAAGGAGCCACTCTGTACTTGTTGACGTCGAACCAACCACTCAAAAAAGTTTGTTTCGACGTAATGCATGCTCACAACGCCTGACTCACCTCAAACTGCGTGAGGAACTGATGGCTGCTGTGCGGAGCTTTTTTGGCTCAGCTGGCTACAGAGAGTTCGATCCGCCCACGTTGGTCGCCTCGGGTGGTGTTGAACGTTACCTCAACTCTTTTCAAACCGAATATCTTGACCACCGCAACATGCTTACCGCAATGCAGCTGCCCACGAGTCCGGAGTTCTCACTGAAAAAGCTTGTGACCGAAGGGTGTGCAAGGCTCTATGCCATGACCCATGCATTTCGTAATCAGGGTGAACTTGCTAGGCACCATGAACCCGAGTTTTTAATGCTTGAGTGGTACCGCGTGGGTGAGAGTTTTGAAAGTTTGATGATTGAAACTCAGTCGTTGGTTGAAAAACTGGCCATAGTTTCTCATTCAGATGTTTCCCTTCCCGCGGGGCACTGGCCTCAATTCACCGTCCACGAACTCTTTAAGAAGCTCGCTCATATAGATTTGGCTAAAATGAGCGACGCTCAAGTGTTCCAGCAGAGTGCCCGCCCTCTGAGCCCTTCCATTGTTGATACCGACACGTGGGATGATGTGTTTTGCAAACTGTTTATGGAGCTTGTTGAGCCTTTTTTAGCTCAGCAGAAGGCTTGTTTTGTGACTCAGTATCCAGCACGGATGGGTGCACTGGCAGCCCTCAATGCTCACAACCCATTTTATGTGGATCGATTTGAGCTCTATATTAATGGAATTGAGATCTGTAACGGGTACCGCGAGTTGGTGGATGGCGTAGAGTATGCGCGTCGTGTGGCCGAGACACGCACAGAACGGCCTGAAGTTTTTGAAGACCCACTGTTTGAAAACTGTTTTGCCGTAGGCATGTATCCCTGTGTGGGGAATGCTCTCGGACTTGATCGTTTGATTTCGTTGTTCTTGCGCGGAGGCAACCTTCAGTCGTCGGTGCCGTGGCCCTTTGCAAGTCGATTTCCGGCAGGCAGCATTGCACTCGAGTGAGTTCGCATGAGGGTCTTCAACGGGAGAACCCAGAGATCTCTTACCTCTCTGGGTGCCCCGTGAGCGAATCAGTAGCGGCGTGAAAGCTTCTCAGGCATTTCCCAAACTTCTTTTTCAAACTTTCCTTCATCGGTGGCTTCAAGCGTAGCTTCGTAGCCAGTGACAATCTTTTTTCCAAGCCACTTCACAGGAGCGGTTTGAATGATGAAGTGTTGTCCAAGTTGATAGAGATTTTTTTCCCCGCCGATGGGAACTGAGAGAATAAAAAGCCAGGCAACTCCGGCACCGAAAAACCATCCGATTGATTTGAGCATTATCGCCTCCAAACTGTGAAGTTGCGTTTCGATCCTTTGTATTTTGCCAAAGCGCAGGCAACGTTGATACTCTCGACGCTGCAATTTAGTTCACTCAGGGAGTGCTTATGACATCAGGGAAAAATTCAGCAGCGGTTGAAGCTCTTCAAGACAACGTCAGCCAGTTCTTCGATAGGTTTTTTGAAAAACATCATTCTCACATGCGCTGCGGTCAGGGCTGTTCGAGTTGCTGTCAGTCTGGTCTGACTGTGTTTCCGGTTGAAGCTGAGAGAATTTTGAATTGGTGGAGTGAGCTCGATCTCACGTCACGTGAGCGCATCAAAGCTCAATGGACAAGGGCTTTGAGTGAGTCATCTGGAGGAGCCTCATCAAAGTGTGTCTTTTTATCTGAGGACAGCTGCAGCATCTACAAAGCCCGTCCTGTCGTATGCCGCTCTCAGGGACTTCCTTTAAAAATAAGTGTCGAAAAACAAAGTACAGAGGACGACGTTGCCGAATCAGAACTGAGTTTGTGCGAACTCAACTTCACGGAGCATGGGAGCATTCCTGAAGGGCGTGAATGGTTGGATCTCGACCGTTTGAACGTTTTATTGACCATCGCGCAGCGGCAATGGAATGAAAATGAGAGCGCGCCTGAGATGAAAAAGCTGAATCAAAAATACCAAGGCAGAATTCCGCTCACCGAGATTCAGACCCTCATCTTGCATAAATTACAGTAAGCCGTTAGTAACGACGTTCAAAATTTCAATAAGTAATACAGGGAGTATTTAATTGTTGAAACTTCGTTCTCTTAATGTTGCATTTGTTGTTGTTGTGTCTTTCATCGCTGCTGTTTCCTGCGGGCAAAAAGAATCTCCAAAAAAGCCCGATGCCAGTGGCCAAAATCATGGGCAATCCGGTTTTACTGAACCTGAACAGATCTACTGTCCTGAATTCTACAAGTACGATGTTGAATCCCATATGTGTTTCGGGAAGCAAGGTGTGCTTGGGCCATTCAATCAAACCATGGTGAGTGAATGTGAAGCCTATGGTGGTGGCTCTGCGTGCAAAAATCTGCACTGGGATCGCGACTTTGCTATGCAAATCCGAGGCAAGGATTTGTGTCCAAAGGGAACTCGCTGGGAATCTCAGCTTCTTGTGTGCTCCGACGATGAGCATGTGTATGGTCCATTCCTCAAAACGCAATACCAATCGTGTATCGACGCCCAAGGTGGAGCTGCGTGCGAAACCATGCGTTGGTCGCGTTCATTTTTTGTGTCGATGGTCGGAGGCGCCGCGCCAGAGGTGCCAAGTCAGCCGGATGAGCCGACTCAAGGGGGTACTAACTCTTCATTCAACCTCAGAGAGCCTGCCGACTCAGAAATTCAAGACGTTCGTTCCTTCTGGGCAACGTACTACAAAGTCCCAACTGTGCGCGATGTTGGTTCGAGTGGCTACCCGCTTCTCGATATGTCAGGCAGGAGCCTCGGCGTTTCTTTGAAGGCGGAGGACTGGTGCCATGCTTCTCTCGAGGGCACAGTTCGTGTGCTGTCTTCCAATGGTCGAGCTACCGTCTTTAATTATGTAGGCAGTCATCAGGAGCGAAAGCAGGTCGACTGTTCTCCATGGATTAGCCTGCCGGGTTTGGGGTACTCACGCTTCTACAAAGCGAAGGGTGAGTTCGGTGACGGTGTGAGAGGATACATTCTTCAGCCTTATCGTTCGATCGCAGTTGATCCAGGTTGGTTACCCTATGGAACGTTGGTGTACGTTCCTTCTGCTCGCGGAACAACAATCACCATGCCAGATGGTTCCAAAGAAGTGCACGATGGCTACTTTTTTGCGGCGGACACAGGCGGAGCCCTTCACGGCAACCACGTCGATGTGTTTATCGGTACAGCGTCAACCACTCCCTTCGGATTTGTGCGGTCAACAGCAAGTGCAACGTACAAAATGTACGTGGTAAACAATCCGAAAATCCGCTCAATAATGATCGACCGACATACAAAGTGAAGTGGGTAGGTAAGTTAGCCTTCGCTCACTTCACTTGCTTTTGACTTGGGAGTCGTGCCCAAAAGGTCTTGCTTCTTTTTAGCGAGCTCTGCTGAGCGCTCTTTCAATTGAGCAGGGGTTTGGCTTCTGAAATAGCTCACTGCGTCGGAGTTTGGATTTCTCTCGAGCTCTTCCGCAAGTTTGAGGTAGCTTTCAGAGGCTCTATCCAGAGCAGCCATTCTAATCTCCGAGAGATCACTGAAGCGGTTTAGTATAAGCAAATATCTGTTGAGTGCGGCATGGTAGAGAGATTTTTTCCAATAGAAGTTACCAATAAATAAGTGGTGATCGGCAACGCGCTGGCGCAAAGATGCGCTCCTCTCTTTGCTCTCTGCTGCGTGCTCGGAGTTTGGGAATCGCTCTATGAGTTCAGCATATTTATCAACCGCTTTCTGAGTTGTTGCCTGTTCTCTTTCAGGTTCCTCAGGACTTTGAGCATCATAGGATTTGGCAACTCTAAAGAGCGCCAAGTCTGCTTGCTTGTGGCTTGGATTACGCCTTAAAAAGTCGTCATAGCTTGCAATGGCCTCAGGATGTCGACTTGTTTTGAAATAGGCATTGGCTTGCATTAAGTCGGCTTCTGCCGCGTATTGAGAATAAGGAAATCGGCTTCTGTACTCGTTGATTTCCTGAATGAGCCTTTCCCACGATTCTTCCTGATTGAGCTCCCGTAGTCGAACAATCCCGTCCTCTGCACTGAGTTCAGAGATGGGCTTGTATTCACACCCGCTCGTCACCACAAAAGCTCCAAGTGGCATTGTCAATGAGAGCAAACCAGCAATGAAAGTATTGATTTTAGTGTTATTCATGGGAGTCTCCCTTCATCTCCTGTACCAGCTCGACGAGAATACCACCCGTTGAGCGTGGATGCACGAAAGCTATGAGAGTGTTGTGTGCCCCTCGGCGCGGCTCCTTGTCGATCATCTGAACACCCTCTTTTTGTAAATGCTCAAGCCATGCTGCGAGATCATCTACTTCAAGTGCAACATGCTGAATACCACCACCACGGTCTTCAAGGAATTTCGTGATTGGGCTCGATGGCTCTGTGGCCTCAAGAATTTCAAGGCGGCTTTTCTCGGCCTGAAAAAAGGTGACGTTTACTTTTTGTTCCGCCACAACTTCCGAGCCTGCATTTTGTAAACCGAGCAGTGTGCCTAAAAAACTTTTCGCTTGCTCGGGTGACTTTGGTGCAATGCCCAGATGATTGATTCTCAGAATTTTCATTTTCTCTTCCTTAAGTTAGCTGCAAGTTCTGAGGCAGTGGCAAGTGCCGAACGCTTGCCTTCGAGTATCTCTTCAAGCTGCGCGTCAGAGAGTCTCGAAACTGCGTCTGTGAAGTCGCGCTCAAAAACATGCTGCAGCGCTCTAACAATTTCTTTCACAGCCCGCTGCTTCCTGAGCTCAACTCCTTTAGGGTGCGACAATTCATATACCGAATGCCGTTCCAAAGCATCGACAAGCTCTTCGATTCCGGTGTTGTTGTTTGAACTTGTCGGGAGGACAGGGGGGCACCATGCATCGGCACTGTCGGGTGCAGTGTTTTCATGCAACTCGTTTATCATGCGCTCAGGATTCGCGAGATCGCATTTATTTATGACGTACACATCGGCTAATTGAATCACACCAGCTTTCATGAGCTGAACTTCATCGCCACTGTTGGGCATAAGGACAAGAACTGTAGTGTCTGCAAGTTCCACAATTTCGCTTTCACTTTGTCCGATTCCGACAGTTTCAACAATGATTGTATCGAATCCAAGCAGGCCTGCGAGGCGAATGGCCCCGCGTGTTGAGCGCGCAACTCCGCCCAGTGCGCCGCGGCTACCCATAGAGCGAATGAAAACATTCGGATCCTTAAAGTGTTCCTGCATGCGGACTCTGTCTCCCAACAGTGCACCACCAGAGAGAGGAGACGAAGGATCAACGGCCAGTACTGCAACTTTTTTACCTTTTGCTCGCAATGATCGAACTATCAAATTAGTGAGCGACGATTTTCCTGCTCCGGGGAGTCCTGTAAGCCCAACCACTCTTGCGTTAGTTTTGGCATCTCGTAAGTCGGCATTTCCGAGTACCTGCATTGCCAGGAGAGGATCGTTCTCTAAAAAAGTAATGGCGCGGCTCAGTGCACGAACCTTCGATCGCCACACATCGGTCATTCCTTCGACGAGTGTTTCGCCAGTGAGCTGTTTGACAAGCAGCGGAACGTCGAGTGTCTTTTGAATGATCATGTGCCGTTTTCTTCCAACTTGGGTTGAATGAAGCAGAGCACATCGCCAACCGAAACATTCTGTCCTGAATTGACCTTGAGGTTCTTAATAGTTCCGTTGCACTCTGAAAGAATTCGATTCTCCATTTTCATCGCTTCAATAGTGCACAGCACATCACCCTCACAAACCTCTTGTTCATTTTGCACTAATACCGAAAGTACCTTTCCGGTGAGTGGAGATTTTTGATCACCTCCACCGAGCAATGCCGCTGTTTTTTTGGGGGCAATGGGCTTGATTGTCTCTACGGTCATTTTGCGGAAGGTTGAGGGGCCGCCCATTTTGATGCGCACATCGTTGCCACGCAGCATTCGGCCATTGCCAGCAAAAGGAATCGTTCTATTTCCCACGAGTAAGGAGCGTCCGTCGCCATGGAGGCGCACATCGAGTTCTCCATCGGGACTGAGCTCAGCATTTAGTCGCTTGGCTTTGAATGTGCGACCGGTGTGTAGCCCGTTTGCGAGAATATTGTCACCAATTTCAAAGTACCAAGCAGCAGCGTCGCCTTTTTGTTGAATTTTAAACCGCATTCCATTGGTCCTTTCTTAGCGTCGTGTCGCTTCGGTTCGGTGTGCGGCCTGCCAGGCGCCCGCGCTATTATCTGAGAGTGAACTTGACGCGTTGTCCTCGTGGTTTTGAGCTCCACCGCTCTGTCCAGCTCGCGCGACATGAACCTTCACTGCAGCTGCTAGCGCTGACTCCGCACACAGCTCATCCTGATTTTCTTCGAATTCACTGAGTAGTTTTTCGTTCTCTTCTACAAAACGAGTGGTGTATTCTCCATTCTGAAAATGGGCATTACGGATGAGTGCTTGATGGAACGGAATCGTTGTGTCGACGCCTTCGATCACTGTTTCTCCCAGCGCGCGATAGAGTTTCGCCAGGGCGTCGGCACGGTCTTGTCCGTGCACGATGATTTTGGCGATCATGGAGTCATAGTCGGTCGGAATTCGGTAGCCAGAATACAACTGAGAATCGACTCGCACACCCGGACCGGCTGGCAATTCGAGCGCCTCGATTTTTCCTGCAGACGGACGAAATCCATTGAACGGATCTTCGGCGTTGATTCGTGCCTCAAAGGCCCAGCCCCTAATCGACAAGTCGCTCTGCTTATAGGGGAGCTTTTCACCCATGGCGACCCGAAGTTGCCACTGAACTAGGTCGACACCAGTGATAGCCTCAGTGACAGGGTGTTCAACCTGAATGCGTGTGTTCATTTCCATAAAGTAAAACTTCTCAGGCGACTCAAGAATGAATTCACAAGTACCCGCATTTACATAACCAACAGATTGAGCAGCTCTCACCGCAACGCGTCCCATTTCGGCACGTGTTGACTCGGATATGTAGCTGCTGGGTGCTTCTTCGATCAGTTTTTGGTTGCGGCGCTGAATTGTACAGTCACGTTCAAACAAGTGAAGAGTGTTGCCGTGAGAGTCAGCCATAATTTGAATTTCAACATGGCGTGGCCTCTCGATAAACCTTTCGCAGAAAACATCGCTATTGCCGAAGTAACTCAGAGCTTCTCGCTGACAGTTCGCAAATGCATCTTCGACTTCCTCAGGTTTCCGTATAACACGCATCCCG
>JBEAPS010000381.1:0-13542 GCA_041164285.1 Pseudomonadota bacterium | reverse complement strand
CAGTAATTGAACGGCCAGCTGACTTGATGGGTTTGCTTGCAAATCTTGAGTCGAATACAGTGTTATTCATTGATGAGATCCACAGACTACCGGCTCATGTTGAGGAAGTTTTATACTCTGCCATGGAAGACAGCCGGATAGATGTCATGATTGGCCAAGGGCCTTCAGCACGCTCAATCAGTTTTGATCTCAAGCCTTTCACATTGATAGGTGCGACAACTCGAGCGGGTTCGTTGAGTGCACCTTTGAGAGACAGGTTTGGAATAGTTGAACATCTTGATTATTATTCGCCTGAGAGTCTTGCTAAAATCATTCGCAGAAGTGCTGGCCTTCTCCAATATGTGCTCGACTCCTCAGCGGCAGAAGTTCTTGCCAGTCGATGCAGAGGAACCCCTCGAATCGCCAATATGTTGCTCAGGCGGGTCATGGATTTTGCACTTGTGAGCAGATCGGCTTCAATCGATGAGCAGTTGGTCAATCAGGCACTCAGCAAATTGCGTGTGGATATGCGTGGTCTGGGACGAATGGATAGAGAATTTTTAAAGGTCATGCGCGATCGCCATGAAGGTGGCCCTGTTGGACTTGAGTCAATCGCAGCTGCTCTTCACGAGGAGAAATCAACCCTTGAGGACGTGTATGAGCCCTACCTGGTTGCCGTAGGCTTTGTGAATCGAACTCCGCGTGGTCGGCAGTTGAGCAATATGGGACTCAGTCACCTCACAGAGGTCGAAAAGCAGTTTGGTCAGAACTTTTGAGACTTGGGTCTGGCAGACCATTCCAGTCAATGCACGCGGCACGCCCATACTGTGTCCACTCGAGAGCTCTCTCAGGTAAAACATTTAAGCGTTTTTCAACCGCCTCTGGGCGAATAAACGCAACTGCTCTGCGTCTCATCGGACCGCAGTCTGATATTTGCTTCAAAATATCATCTTTAGCTGCCACTAGGTCAGCCATCTTTACTGAAGTGGCTCTCAATTGCAGGGTGACTTTGGGTGACGCCGCACTGGGCGTGTCGGGTGTTCTGCTTGGAATATCTTTGAACGGCAGCTCGGTTATATTTGATTTTTCTTCTCTTGAAACTGCCGCTAAGGCATTAATGGCTTCATTGAATATCTCCTGAGGTGGGGGATCTATCACAACAACGCTCAACCCGAGTGGGTCTTCGGTTTGAATCGCCGCGAGGGTTAATACTAGGCTATTCCCCTGAAATTTGTATCTTTCTACCAACCACAGTGTTTTTGACTGCGTGTTTTCAATTGCTTCAAGGACTGACTCAAGTGCACTGCTGCGTGCACTTTGTCCAGGCTGTGATTCGCTCTGCGAGGCTGCCCCTAGCGTTGGGAGACATGAGCAGGCGAGGGAGACTGTCACCTTATTTAAAGTCTTTTTTGCTCTATTTTTAGTCAACCCAAGCACACTGATCCTCCGGATTTTCTGGATTCGTTTGACGTGTATCGCCAAGGCGTGTCAGATGCTTGTATCGGATGAACCTGTAAAAACTGCAGGCCTCGTTCTTGTGTCAGATTTGGCGGAGTCGCTCTAAGCATGTCTCAATACGGCGTTGAACCATCGTTGATAAGAAATTTTTGTATTATTGCACATATAGACCACGGCAAGTCGACCCTTGCGGATCGCATTCTCGAGAAAACCGGTGCGGTTGCAGACAGGGAGAAACAATCACAAATTCTCGACAGTATGGAGCTCGAACGCGAGCGTGGGATCACAATCAAGGCACAGACGGCAACTCTTGCCTACAAGGCCAGAGATGGAAAGTCGTACACGCTCAATCTCATCGACACTCCCGGACATGTGGACTTCACTTATGAAGTGAGTCGCAGTCTCAGCGCATGCGAGGGCGCACTTTTGGTAGTTGATGCCACTCAGGGTGTTGAAGCGCAAACAGTGGCAAACGTGTATCTCGCAATGGACAATAGCGTGTCCATATATCCCGTTATAAACAAGGTTGATTTGCCAAGTGCTGATTTTGAACGAGTCTGTTTACAGATCGAAGAAGAGCTTGCAATTGACACTTCAACGGCAGTGCCATGCAGTGCAAAAACAGGAATGGGTGTTGACGAGATTTTGGAAAGCATTGTTTCTAACATTCCTCCTCCTCCCGACAATCGAATGAATCCTTTGAGAGCTCTGATTTTCGACAGCTGGTTTGACAGCTATCAGGGAGTCATCGTCCTTGTGCGGATTGTCGATGGCGCAGTTCGTGTCGGCGATCGCATCACAATGATGTCGTGCGGACGAAGCTTTGAAGTTCAAAAGCTGGGCGTCATGTGTGTTAGGGCTTATCCGCGTGAGGTGCTCAGTGCGGGTGAGGTGGGCTACATCATTGCAAACGTGAAAGACGTTCGCGACACACGTGTGGGTGACACAATATGTGCCGAAGGTGCCAAAGTTGAGCCATTGCCTGGCTTTAAGAAAGCAAAGCAGATGGTTTTTGCTGGTGTGTTTCCTGTAGAGTCGAATCAATATGAAGCTCTCAAAGATGCTCTGGCAAAACTGACCCTCAATGACAGCTCATTGAGCTATGAGCCTGAAACTTCAATTGCTCTTGGTTTCGGTTTCCGTTGCGGATTTCTTGGGCTCCTTCACATGGAGATCATTCAAGAGCGACTTGAGCGTGAATATGGGATGAACCTCATCTTCACAGCCCCAACTTGTGTCTACGAAATTGTCACGACTAAAGGCGAGAATCTGCGAGTCGACAACCCAGCCATGCTTCCCGCCGCGACAAACATTGAGCAGTTCCTTGAGCCAGTGGTGATGGCTACCTTTCATTTGCCACAGGAGTACCTCGGAGCAGTGATGGGTTTGTTGTCAGAACGTCGTGGTGTTCAGTCGAAAATGGAATACCTCTCCCAAAACCGAGTGATGCTTCAGTATGAGCTTCCACTCAACGAGATGGTTTTTGACTTTTTTGACAGACTCAAAAGCGTCTCTCGCGGCTATGCAAGTATGGACTATGAATTTCTCGACTACCGTGAATCAGATTTGGTGAAACTTGACGTGCTTGTAAACTCTGAACCAGTGGATGCGCTGTCGTGCATTGTGCACAGATCCAGTTCGTTTGAACGTGGCAAGCTTCTTGTGAAGAAGCTTCGTAAGATCATCCCGCGCCAGCAGTTTGAAGTACCTTTGCAGGCTGCGGTTGGCTCTAAAATCATTGCCCGTGAAACACTCAGTGCCTTACGAAAAGACGTGACTGCAAAATGTTATGGTGGAGATATCTCGCGAAAACGTAAACTTCTCGAAAAGCAGAAAGAAGGCAAGAAGAGAATGAAGCAGGTGGGCTCGGTTGAGATTCCTCAAGAGGCATTCATGGCTATTCTTGACCTCTCCGACGTCGACTGATCTTTGGCTGGCATTGCTGGCGCTTCTTAACAGGGAGCCATCGTAATGGATATTCGTAACCGTACGCTCATCATTCGCCTCGTTGCTGTGGGTGTGCTGCTAATGATGGTCATTGGCGCTGCGCTGAGTTGGCCTGTTGTTAAGTTTCTCTACCGCGAACGCACATTGGCGGAAGCTGTCCGTCGTTATGCTGACCTTCCAGCACTTCCAATGACTGCCGATGACGATGTTCGCAGTTATATTGTGAAGCTCGCGGAGCATCATCGTATTGAAATGACTGAAGGTGATGTGGAGATTGACTACATTGGCACCCCCGAAGACTTTGGTGTTCCCACTCGTATCGGCTACACTCTTAGAGCGACAATTGACTTCCATGGGCTTAAGGTAGTTCCAGTTTTAGCTCAGCGCTCTTTCGCTGTGAGCATAAAAAAACGGAGTGCTGCAAAGAACTGAATGCAATCGGCGCACATCGGGTTGACTTCTTTAGGAGTTGTGATGAGCTCGGAACGCTGCCAGGACCTTTTAAATACTTTGCTTGACTACTCTTGCTCTCCTGAGTTTTCGGAGCAAATGCGGATCGCGCGTGAACTGTTCGCAATTGCGACCGGTAAAGTGAACGATGATGACCCCTTTTATGACAGTCGGATGTGTTCATTCCAAGAGTATTTTTTGTTTGACTATCGATTGTCCGATGTTTTTTCTGGTTCGACAGTTTTTGAAACTTGGTTGTTGCAGTCCCAGACTCGTTTGAATCCAGAGGAGCTCAATCAGTACGAACAATTTCGTAGCTTTCGTCACTCGTTGTTTTTGGTCGAGAAAGTGAAAACGAGCAGTCTTGTTGTCACTGACTTAGTTGCAAGGCAACGTTTTGAAGTTTTTTCACTTCCTCAATTCTTGTTTGCTGGCTTCGATGCTGGATTAGTGTTTGAAGGGCGTACGATTAGTTTTGAAGGTTCTGATTATTTCACTGGTGCTTTTATCATCCATCCGGAAGATGTCAGAGGGCGGATAGAGAAATACGTCAAACAATTTCTCAACAGTGGAGTTTTTTGTGACGCGCAGCATACGGCTGATTGGCGGGCAGAGCTCAACAGGCGCCATGCGCTGTTATCATCAGTGAGTGAACAAAAGAGGAACGCTGAAAGTGCAGACAAAAAACGTGCCGTAGATATGCTTAAAGCCAATAAGCAGCTCGTGAGCGTTTCGCGAATTGTGAGCTCTCCACACTTAGTAATGGCTCTGGGAAGACAGGAGGTTGTCTCTCCCTTCGTTCCCGAAACACCTTTCTACGATGCTATTCCACTTATTCACAAGCTCGCTTATTGTGAAATGAAAAGTTACCGCTATCGGCACATTGGCCCAGAGAAGGTCTACACCCTTGAAGCAGATGAGCAGGGTAAAATGGTTCTTGCTCCCTCTCTCAATCACTCTGTGGGCGATGCCGTCGCTTCTTCCGGGAAGGCGGTGTGAACGTGGGCTCCTCACGCCGGTCCGAGATGTCCTCAACGCGCTCTGCCTGAATCTTGTTCGTTACGGTTCTGTTGATGTGTTGGTGCTGCCGTCGGACTGTGTCATCTTCCGTGAGAACTGACTTCTCTTGAAAAACTCCTCGAATATAGGCTGTTTCGGTGAGAAGATTGTCGTCGGTAATGGGTTCGTAATCATTCTCGTCGGTATCACCTCGGCTCATGCTGTTGAGATCGCTTCCTGAATCGACGCCAGCTCCAACCCCCCCGTCAATTCCGAGCAACCGAGCGTTTGTTCTTGTGTCCATCCGTTGTTCGAGTGCGACCCCAAGGTCTACCGGCACTTCATCCATAGGTTGTACGCGTTTGTGAGGGTTCACATCGCTCACAACGCGCAATTTTCCTTTTTTTCTCTTTTGGCCTTCTTGCTTGCCCTTATTTGTCTGCATGAAGCAACACCTCCGGGTATCGGGTGTGGTCCGAAGTACCCGATGAGGTGTTGTATGGGTTGACACACTTTGAGTGCAATTTTTAATTCTGATTAAAACGGTGCTTATTGTTCAAATACTATAATTGTTGCTCCATCGCCGCCTTCACCCGTTGTCCCCGGGCGGAATCGAAGTGGATAGTTACACCCTTGTAAAAACTCTCTCAGAGCAACTTTAATGCGGCCTGTCCCGTGGCCATGTACGACAACAACAACTCGTTCGTCATTCATCCACGCTTTATCAATGAACCGCTCTACATGTTCCAGAGCCGTGTCGACCAATTGCCCACGAACATCGACGGTGTTTGCCTTCGTGACAAGAACAGGATCAAGGCTCATATCTAGTGAATTTTGACCGCTTGTCGGACGGATTTTCTCCGATTTTTTTCCTGTGTTTTGTGGTTTCGACTGCGCTGCCTGCTCGATTGTCAAGAGTTCAGAGAAGTGCACTTTTGTTTTTATCAATCCGAACTGACATTCAACAAAACCCTTGCTGTCAGCGGGACGTAGTACGTTTCCAGGTTGTTGAAACTTGCTAGTTTTGCAGCGTAAGCCTGCTCGCCAAAACTGAGGTGGGTGCTGAGCCGATTGCCCCTTTTGCTCCCTTTGGATGTCGATCAGTGAATTTGCCTTATCACTGGTGACTCGAATTTCACCACTCAATTGAGTGCGGCGTTCATCGAACTTGTCGGAAGTGTGTTCAAAGATATGGCGCATAGACTCAAGACTCTCGCGTGCTTCATCGAGCAGATCGCGTTGATTGAGGCGTGTCGGATGACGCGCACGGCGAAAGTCAGCATCGTCGGAAAAAATCTCTTCACTCGTTTTCTTTATGGGCAGCGCCCGCTTGAGTTCAGCAAGTTGAGAAAAGTCACTCAATGTGCGAGTTTTTTTTCGCTCGGCGGCCGCTATTTCTTGTATTTCTTTTTGAGTCAGGGGTTGGGAATTCAGTTTTTCTGAATTTACTGCAGGAACAGGCAGATCGAGGGCTTCCTCGTTGTGTTGAAGTTCCTGAGCCTGTCGTTTTTCATTTATTGCAAGTTGTTGCGCGCGTTCAAACTGCCGCGCACGAGTTTCAAGTCTGTTTTCGAATGCATTGAAACGCTTTTGCAGTTTTGTCGTGTATTCACTCAACAGTTGCTCTTGTGCACCATCGAGCGCGCGCCGTTGCATCTGGAGGGCTTTCACTTCTTTCTCAAGCTGACTGTTGAGTTGAAGATTCAGGTCGAGTTCCACTTTGAGAGCATGTCTGCTTTTTTGGAGTTCTGAGAGTAGATTTTCCAGTTCAAGTTCTCTTTCGCCACGATATTTCAATGCGCGTTGAAGCAGATCTTCCGGATACTTCAGGCGTCTTGCCAGTTCCACAGCGAAGCTTTGGCCGGGAACTCCGTTGAGAAGATGAAAAGTAGGTTTGAGTTTTTCTGGCTCAAACTCCATACTCGCATTTGCGAACACGTTGGGCTTTTTGTCTGCAAGAGTTTTCAATGAAGAAAAGTGTGTGGTGATGACAGCGGTGCTGCCTTGCTGTGCAAGAGTTTCGAGTGTTGCTTGAGCGAGTGCCGCTCCAATACTCGGGTCAGTGCCGACAAAGCCCTCATCGAGCAGAATGAGTGAACGAGCATCGGCAAGGTCACAGATTGTTTTGACGTGCAAAAGATGGCCAGAAAATGTTGATAAATCTTCACTACGGCTTTGGCGATCTCCCATTTCCACGTAAATGGATTCAAATGCGAAAAAGCTCGCGCTGCGCGCAGGTACATACAAACCAGCCATACCCATTGCTACGAGTAGGCCTACCGATTTCATAGCAACTGTTTTTCCTCCTGCATTGGGTCCTGACAAGACCCACACGGCAGGACAGAGACTTTGTTGCTCCGTTGCGGCCAACACGAGATTGTTAGCAATGCAGTCCTTTTCTTCAAGAACAAAGAGTGGGTGACGAGCGTCCAGAATTTCAAAACGTTGTTGAGTGGCAGATTCGCTGAACCTTGGGCACACGCCTTGTAATTTTCTTGCAAGTCGAGCTCGGGCTGTCACTGAGTCGAATATTTCGAGAACTTCGAGCGCAGCCAGAAGCTCAGTGCGAAGAGAATAAGCCTCATCCGAGAAAGCACGGAGCACTCTGTTCTCGGCGACCATGACATCAGCCTCGGCACCGCTGAGTTGAGATTGCAAGTCACTCAGTCCAGAGGGTTCAATAAAGATTGTGTTCCCTGTGGAGCTCACACCACGGGCGATTCCAGGAACGTCTGACTTACGATCGACGCGAACAGGCAAAACATAACGGCCATCTCGAATCATCCAAACGTTGTCTTGAAGCGCATCGCGAACAGTCGGAACTTTTAAGGTTCCTTCGAGTGCCTGAGTCATTCGCTTGGTCAGTGAATCGAGTTTTTGTCTTGCTTCTCTCAACTCGCTCGATGCGCTGTCGAGCAAACGCCCGTTCTCGTCCGCTGAAAGCTGTAGTCGTCGTGCCAGAGATGTTTGGGGTTGGAGCTGACAGAGAAGTTCAGTCAGTTCCATTCCAAGTTTGGAATCGGAACCTTTCTTTGCATCATTGCGAGCCTTGCTAGAAAGACGCTCTATTTGTGAGCAAAAGATGCCAAGGTGAAACAGGCCAAGACCATTGAGCAAGCTCCCATGCTGAAGCACGGGTATGAAATAACTTGCATCGAAGTTAAGCAGAGTGAGTTCCTCACCTGCATCGAGCAATCTTAAGATGCGCCCGGTGGCCGCAAGATTCCAAAGTCTTTCTTCTTTTGAGATCCAAGGTGTGAGCGTCGTGAGTCGAGCTCTTGTGTGCTGAAGTGTGGATAAATCAGCCAAAAAAGACACGAGTTTTTTCCACTCAAGCCGCTCTAGCGCATCGGTCAGCAGATCTTCTTGGCTCCAAGGTGAAATATTGAGCGTTGTCCCTGCAGCCGAATTTGATTGAGTTTCAAGCATTGCCCGACTCCCGGAGCAGTTTTGCCTTTGCCAGAAAGGTGCGGCAAACTAGCATTGATTGCTGGTCATGTTAACAATCCGTTCATGCCAGTGATAAAGGAAAGAGTCCTAATGGCAAGAGACTGGCGTAAATATCTCGACGAATCTGACTCACGACGCAGAGACAGGCTTGTCAAAGTCGAGAAAATCAAAAAGCAAAAACGGTCCGTTCGTGGCAGAATTATCGACGACTGGTTGTTTGACAAACCGTACTCGGAAAAGAATGAATCAGAAGAGAAATATCGTGAGCGGATAAAGCAGGCACTTGGTACAGGGCTCAAGCGTGGCCGTGTTATTGAAGTTCACAAACGCAATATTTTTGTTGCCGAAGAGAATGAGGATGGACTCCCCGAAACTCAGGATTTATGGTTGTGTTCTGTAGCTAAAAGACATTTTCAGCGCGCCCACAAGGAGCGCAATTTTGTTGTTGTTGGTGACAGAGTTTTGTTTGAGGCGGATGAAAATGTGGTGTTCGATGATGAGGGTCAGCCCAAAGACACCGATTTGCCTCGAGGTGTGATTCAGCATGCATTTTCAAGAAGGACAAAAATAGCACGGCGTGATCCACTCAACCCTGAATGGGAACATGTGATGCTCGCTAACATTGATTTGTTGGTGATTGTTGCATCTGTCTTTCACCCTGAGGTGCGTTGGGGGCTCGTAGATCGTTTTCTGGTGCAAGCCGAGCTTGGCGGGCTACCTGCGGTTGTAGTTTTGAATAAAGTCGATCTGCTTGAAAATTCTAAGCTTGCGACGCCTGAGTTTTTGGAACGATACAGCACTCGTGTGCGAATTTATCGAGAAATTGGCTATGATGTATTTGAAGTGTGCGCTCTGAAGCCACGCAAAACTCAAGACGAGGTCAAGCGTTTTCGTGCTTTAGTAAAAGGGAAGTTGATTGGCTTCGCTGGTCATTCGGGTGTCGGGAAAAGCAGCTTGCTCAATTTGATGAAGCCCGAGTTTGACCAGATAGTTGATGACAATCCTGATATTTTTTACAAGGGTCGCCACACCACTACATACAACTCACTGCTTCAGTTGGGCATCGGAGCATATGCAATCGACACCCCCGGGGTCAGGTCGTTTTCCATCGATCAGTTTGACAGTATCACCTTAACTGAATGCTTTCCTGAGTTCCGTGGACGTCGTTGTTTTTATCGCGAGTGCACTCATGACCACGAACCTCAGTGTGCTATCAAAGATGCGGTTCAGGAAGGAAAAATTTCACGAGAACGCTATCGCAGCTTCCTTGGACTCCTCAAAGGGATTTCCTTCAGAGAAGGTGAGGGAGATGCCAGCGAGGCTGAAATGATTGCTGACATCAACGCACGCATTCAGGCGAGAGATGAGACTCTAATAAATGTGACAGAGTCCGTGGAAACTGGAGAATCTGAAGAATGAGTCAGTTGAGCACAGACGATTGGCTGTCTCTGCAAGGCAGCATGCCATCTGAAAGCGCTTTGAGAAACTTGTTTCTGCCTGCTGTAGATACTTCGATTGACTCAGAAGTCGATGTGATCGTTGGCGGCGGGATTGCGGGACTTCTTTTGGCGCTGCGACTTTCAAAGCAAGAGTTTGCGCGGCCTTTGATCCTTCTGGAGTCCCGCCCGACACTCGGTGGCCGCCTTTTTCAGTGCCCACCGTCTGCCCCTGGTTTGAGTCGTGAAGAAGCTTTGAAAAATCAATTCTCATTTGATGCTGTGCAGCACTGCAGTGGTCCTGGATTTGAGTTATTTGATCCACTTGCACTCGAGGTTTATGAACGGCATTTGCGCATGGCACTTTCAGAACAAGAGGCAGAATTCATTGACGCCTTTATTCATGAGCGAAATACTCATCACAGAGAAGCTGAGTATTCTCGTCGCACCTATATTGTCCGAAAGGAAGCCACTCTTTTGTCGGATGCACTTTCAGGGTCCTCTGAAATGCTGACCAAGAAAGAAGCTGAGATTTTGCAGCAATTGGCAAGTGGGATTGAAGTCACTCCAGAAAACGATGGTCCGTTTGAGGCCAGTGAGTTCTGGCAAGCACTTACAAAGGGCCAACGTGAAGCACTGACCCCTCTGATTGAATCAATCTTGGGCTGGACTCTCGATCGCACTCCCAAGAGTGTCGTTCACAGTGCGGTTCATGCCTTTGTTCAGTCGCATCATGCTCAAGTTTTTCCTTGGTTTCTCAAAATCTCGCGGCTCGAATTGGCCCTTGAGGTTATTCTCGCTTCGCGTGGTGTGAAGGTGATGACACAAGCTGAGGTCATGCGGGTGTTTGTTCCCGAGAGTAAAACAGCAACGACTGTTGTGCAGGTTGCTGATATGTTCTCGCGTGCGCCACAGCAGCTCACAGTGCGCCACCTATCGTTGGCAATTCCCCTAATGCGGACGCTCGCAATTCTGCCGCGTGAACAGCTCCATCCGCAACAATCGAGAATGGTGTCGCGTCACAGGCCACGTTCGCTCGTATGGGTCGAGTACGGTCAGTGGCAACAAGCTTTGAGCCAGTCGGACTCGAAGGAATGGCTCACTCCCGGCGCACGGCTTGTGTTCCCTGTGGAGCGTGTGCAGGGCGTTGTCTTAAGTCATGGTCAACTTGGGTTTTACACGGCGATTGACTTTGAGGACTCTCTCCATGCGCAGTCTGTCAGGGAGGCCCTCAACCGATGCAGAAAAGCAGCTCTACGTTTGTTGTCTGAGCCTCACTTGAAAGCAGCACAACAGGCTCGTCCTGTTGCACCTGGTGTCACTCTGATGCGTGAACGAATCAGTTTGCTACCAGTTGGCTACAACGTGCCGAGAAACGAGCCAGTTCCTGTATTGACTGAGGTAAAAATGGGCTCGCCACAGTGGTATTCATTAGGTGATCATTTCACATTCGCCCCTGAAAATTGGCGCAACGTTGTCGACTCATCTCACGAGGTTGCGACACTTGCTGGCCGCAATTAGATCTGGTTTTCTTGCTTGCATTGATCTTTCGACTGCGCTGCGTTAGGTCACTGACCATATGTGAGCGTTGGAGGAGGGGAAATGAAGCTCTTTAAGGCATTGCAGCACGATGGATTTACATTCACAGCAAACTGTCTTGCACCTCAAGCCCCCCTTTACAACCAAACTGTTGTGGCTTCAGTGGGGAAAAATGACTGTTTGACGCTTGATGGAAGGTTAGCTGCGCAAACGGTGAGACAGACCTGTGCAGATTTGGTTCAAAAGTGGGGACCTGCGCATCTGGCTGTCATTCTCGCTTCGCACGATCCGGCGTGCAGAGTTTACGTGAACCACAAACTTAAGGTCTTCAAGGACGCTGGAATGGATTTCACTCTCTATGAAATTCCAGCAGAGACAGTAACTGAGTCTGGTTTAGTTGAACTCATTTGTCAGCTCAACGACGACCCGCATATTCATGGCATACTCGTTCAATTGCCGTTACCTGATGGCATTTCGCAGAATCGAATCATTGATACCATTCGGCCTGATAAGGATGTTGATGGTTTTTCGTCTCACAACGTGGGCCTTCTTCATCAGGGCCGACTTGAAAAAGCTCTCTTGCCTTGTACACCGGCAGGCGTCATTGCGATGCTTGGTTTTTATGGCATTTCGCCCGAAGGCAAACACGCTGTCGTTGTGGGGCGCAGCAATATTGTGGGACGCCCGATGGCGGGTCTGCTTTTGAACGAAAATGCGACTGTCACAATCGCCCATTCGAAAACAGAAAATTTGAGAGACGTATGCCGCTCAGCAGACCTTTTGATTGTTGCGGCGGGTCGTCAGGGTCTTGTGACAAAAGATGATGTCCGGCCGGGCTCGGTTGTCGTGGATGTCGGAATGCATCGCCTGCCAAATGGGAAGCTCTGTGGCGACGTTGCGGCAGATGTGGCCGAGGTTGCATCTTTTCTGACACCAGTTCCGGGCGGCGTAGGGCCTATGACTATTGCAATGTTGTTGCTCAACACACTTCGTGCAGCGCATTTGCGTCAGCAGGGTCGTTGAAAATCCCGCCCCAGCAATCTGACTTCGCAGATGGCAGATCAATCGCTATAAGAAAATACTATCAGGCAATTGTTTTAATTGATGAGCCAGATTTGCGAATGTTGCCTTTTCGTCTAGAGTGTTGGTGACACAATAACACTCAGCCGAAGAAACAATGTCCAAAACTTTCTTTAGGGTGTGTTGTTGGTCAAAATTGTTGTTCAACGCCAAACGGCAAAGGAGCTCATCATGGCGAAGAATCTTAGTGGCACCAAGACCCATCAGAACCTCAAGGATGCGTTTGCTGGTGAAAGTCAAGCGAATCGTCGCTACCTTTATTTCGCAAAGGTTGCTGACGTTGAAGGCTATCCAGAAGTAGCAAGCAACTTCCGTGAAACAGCAGAGGGTGAAACCGGCCATGCTCATGGCCACCTTGATTACCTCAAGCAAGTGGGCGATCCGGCAACTGGCTTGCCTATGGGCGATACTGTTCTTAACCTCAAGGCATCCATCGAAGGTGAAACGCACGAGTACACCGATATGTATCCTGGAATGGCCAAGACAGCTCGTGAAGAAGGATTCCCTGAAATTGCTGACTGGTTTGAAACGTTGGCAAAGGCTGAAAAGTCTCATGCTGGCCGGTTCGGACAGATGCTCAAATCAATCTCTTGAATTGATTTGAACTAGACGCTGCAAAGCGTCTATTTTTTTGTTTTTTTTATGGTTTTAAAATGAGCAAAAAAATAGGCTTTTATTCTCTTTTTTTGAAAAGATGATTGGGGGTGTCAGTGAGTGATCATGGTGAACGGATTTCTTATCTTCCCAGTTCAGGCCTCAGCTACGATCCGGCTGACGAGAAGTATTGGGACAAAAAAGCGCTGAACCAAGAGCTGGTGCGAGCGTATGAAATTTGTCATGGCTGTCGCATGTGTTTCAAATACTGCGATACCTTTCCGAAGCTCTTCACTCTGCTTGATCAAAAGTACGATGGCGACGTGCGAAAAGTCACAGAAGACGAGACCCGTGATCTTATGAATTCGTGTTTTCAGTGTAAATTGTGCGAGGTGCAGTGCCCTTACACACCCCGCGATAAACATGAGTTCCAGCTTGATTTTCCGAAGCTGGTTCATCGCTATAATGCGATTCGTCATAAAGAAGATGGTGCTACCTTGCGGGAACTTTTTCTTGGTAATCCGGACATGGCGGGAGCTTTGTCACGTGTGAGCTTGGGAACGGCCAACGCCATGAATAAAGTCAAATTGCACCGATGGTTTATGGAGAA
>JBEAPS010000380.1:0-2970 GCA_041164285.1 Pseudomonadota bacterium | reverse complement strand
GTTTCCCTTGCCAACATGGGGTGAATTTCTTCGGGGCCGATGAAAGCGACTGGGACAATGGGGGCGCCAGTTCGGAGGCAAAGCTTGATAAACCCACCGCGTCCGAAACGTGCCAAGTGGTATTTGTCTCGGTATAGTTTTCCAAGGCCTTTGACACCTTCAGGGAAAACGACAACCGGCATTTTTGCTTGAAGAAGTTGCTGAGCATTTTCTTGACTTGCGCGCACTCCACCAAAACGGTTCATCATGCTACCTAAGAATGGAAAATGAAATAGAAAGTCTTCAACCATGAACCGGACGTCTCGGTGGTTAGCGTGTTCTTTTAGGACAGCCATTTTGAGCATGGTTGCATCGTAAGGCAGTGAGCCCGAGTGATTGCCAACCATTAAGCATGGTCCACTTTTGGGTATGTTCGATATTCCATAGGTTTCGACGCGCCAATATTTTGTATACAAAAAATCAAATATTGGACGAACAAATCGATCGAAAATAGGGTCGAAGCCAAATGCGTCTACCTCTTCGCTGCGCAGACTGAGCGAAAATTCGTGATATTTTCTTCTCAGATTGAATGGATTTAGTCCGCTAAAAATATCATCAAGGGTTGCACTTTGGCCACGGCTCAAATTCTCTTGAATGTCGAGCTTGTTTGGCTGGTACAACTCTGCTGATGTTTGTATTTTTTCCTCAATCTTAAGCAGAACGGTGTCGAGTTCAGTTCTAAATAAATGCAGCTTTTCGATTACAGAGTTGAGCTCTTCCCGAGATGCAAACTTCTTCCTGTCCTGCTGCGCTCTTTTTTCCATTTCCCGCTCAATTCGCCCGAATTGTTCGAGTAGTGTTCTTCTGACTTTGAATACGCTGCTCGACAGATTTAGTAATTCGTCTTGCTCCGACTCATGATGCTTTGAGCGAACATTTTCAGAAATTTGTGCTACAGTCTTTTTTGTGTTGTCCATTTGACGAAGTCCTTTTGAAGCGCCGAGTAGCTTGTTTCATCGGATTTAGTTGATTCTAACAAAACCTTCATTCGGTGAAAGCGGTTGTTCTTCTCCAAGCGCTGATGAAGGAACTGAAAATCCCACACTCCTCAGACGAGCTGCTTCAATAAGCGCCTTAAGCGCTTGTCTGCTTGAATAGCGTGGCCTGAATTTGAGCACCTTGCTAGCTCTACTCCCGTCGGCAACGCATATATATTGAAAGAAGGGCACCATAGCTGATGGTAGATCCCATATTCTCAACATAAAACCGAGAGAGAAAACCGTCTTGCATACGGGGGTTGCTACGGGTACGGGAAACCGTCCAGACAGATGAATTCCTGTGCTTAACGGCAACACGCCTTTACCTACAATATTGAAAATTCCTTTGACTCGAGTGAAGATTGCCTGCAGGGTTGCATCAACTGCATCATCTTCATGAATGAATTGCAGAAGTGGGTCATATCCTAAAACTTTAGGAATGATCCCTACCAGAAAGTACCGTGCTCTGACATTCGTTGAGTTCGGGCCAAGAATAGGTGCAAAGCGTAGAATACAGACCTCACATTGAGGGTAGTCTCTTTGAAATTCCGCAAACTGCTTTTCTACATCGACCCTTGCACGGACAAAGTCGGGTCCGGAGTTTCGCAATGGATAACTCTCAGTGATAAAATTGGGGTTTTGGCTATGTGCTCCATATACGAAAGTGTCCGCTAACACGACACAGCGCTCAATTTTTGCCTCAGCAAGTGCGTTGAGAATGTGGAATGTACCAATCGTCTCAACCTCTCGGCGCATTCCGGGATTTCTGCCCGGACCAGAGTGGAGTGCCCCATGAATGAGGCAACGGATATTGTTCTGAGTCAATAGGTTGGATACCAGCGCATCTGCACCATCACGGGTGAGGTCAACTCTGTGGAATATAACTTTGGCGGCGTGAACAAGAGGAGCCTTGATATCGAATACATGAATTTCCTTGACTTGCGGCAGCTCAACAAGCCTTTTGAGTAGCAAATGACCTCTGAAGCTTACGCCACCCGTCAATGCGATATGCGAATAGACTTCTCCTTCACTCGAGGTTAAGTCGTCGAGGGTAGGCACTTGAGAATCAATTGCATTTGATTCGTCGGTTTCATTTTTTTTTGTCAGACGCTTGGACATCACGTGTCCTCCACCTACGAGGTCATTGAGTTAGGCGATGAGGCATTTGCTGGAGGCGCTGTGCCCGAATCAGGAAAGACGAATAGTTCTCGCTCCGAACCCGCGCTGCTGCTGGCACCGATGGAAGGTGTCACAGACTTTGCAACCCGATTCTGGCTTTCTCAAATTGCGAGCCCAGACGAAGCAACCACACCCTTTCTCAGAGTGACGAAAGACTACCCTTCGAAGCGAATTCCGGCAAATTTTTTGCCGGAAATTGAACTGTCAAAAGAACACGGAATTGTAACTTGCGTACCGCAGTTGATGGCCTCAGAAACTGAAGACTTGATTCGCATTGGGGAGCATTTTCTAAAGAAGCTTCCGTTCGTTGATATCAATTGTGGTTGTCCTTCACCGACAGTTGTTGGAAACGGTGCAGGGAGCAGCCTACTTAAGTGTCCAGACTCTTTCTTTCGATATTTAAATCAAGTTGTTGGTGCATTGGGCCCTCAACGAGTCAGTGTAAAAATGCGACTTGGTTTTCAATCGGAGGATGAGTTTGAATCTTTGCTCGAGGTTGTCAAAGCATTTCCTCTCGCTCGCCTCACAATTCACGGCCGAACTCGTGAAGACAGATACAAAGGTAAAGCTCGCTGGCATTTTATCAATAAGGCTGCGTCTCAACTTAACTACCCAGTGATTGGTTCAGGCGATATATTAGATCAAAGTTCACTGAGGGAACGTTTGGCGTTGGCTCCGAACGTCGCGGGCGTCATGATAGGGCGAGGCGCACTCAGGAATCCATGGATTTTTGCATCACTACGGACAAAAGAGATTCATTCTGAAAAAATTTCGT
>JBEAPS010000379.1:0-6736 GCA_041164285.1 Pseudomonadota bacterium | reverse complement strand
CAAATAGCGCTCCGATGGCACCATTGAGCACAGGGATACATGTTCCAAAAAACAGGATAAAGACGCCTGATTTTTTGAGATCTCGAAAACGTTTTGATGCAATTATGCCCATTTCGAGAAGAAATAAAGCTACTACTCCCTGAAATGGGCTCCCAAACAATGGCTCGACCTTGTAGTATCCGCTTTGTCCGCCGAGTGCGCCAATGATGAGTCCACCCATGAGAAGGAGGAGGCTCCGCCCTGTCAAAATTTCATGTGCAGCGCGGCGGAGTGAAGAAAAATCAAAGCTGTCACTTTGTCGGGCGCGCGCTATGAGTAAGCTGAGTAGGATAGCCGGTGCTTCGAGAAGAACTACAAGCGTGGACAAATAGCCTTCATACAAAACTCCCACAGAGGCCAAAAACGACTGTGCAGCAATGAAAGTGACAACAGACACGGAACCATAATGAGCCCCCAGTGCAGAAGCATCTGGAACGTTTAGTTTGCCGAAGTTTCGGGCAGAGAAGTAAGCTGTCAATGGGGTGATGAGTCCGAGAAGTAGGGTTGCTATTGCGGGTTTGAGCACGTCATCGAAGCGAGTGTGCGAAAGTTCAACCCCGCCTTTGAGACCTAAAGCGAAGAGCAAATAAATAGTAAACAGTGAATATACTGATTCTGGAATTTTCAAGTCGCTCTTCACTAGAGTCGCAACGCAGCCCAAGAAAAAACAAAGAACCACCGGTGAAAGCAGGTTTGCCTGCACAATACTGAGCATGTCTGCTGAGTTCACGAAATCCTCATTAAAATGTTGAGCTTCGTATTGCTGGCATATTGAGAACTGGTAGCATCCTCTTCCAGCAGTTTCGTTGCATTACTTTATCGACACAGTGCTTGTTTGCAAGTTTTAGTTGATGCTTGCTGTGTCTATTCGATCGAAGCAGGAGGCGCAGTGGTTCAAGTTCCGCATATTGAGGCTCGTGGATTGTGTCGTGATTACGGCACACACCGGGCTGTGGATGGTGTGAGTTTTACAGTAATGCGAGGGCAATGCTTTGGTTTGCTTGGTCCAAATGGTGCCGGAAAGACAACTACAATCGAAATGATGGAAGGGATCACTGAACCCACTGCGGGGTCAGTCTATTTCGAAGGGCAGCTCATTGATCATGAGTTGCGGCAGAAAATTGGAATTCAATTCCAACAAACAGCACTCCAAGACTTTCTGACCGTGCGTGAATGCCTTGTTCTTTTTTCACAGCTTTACAAAAAAACACGCACTGTTGAAGAGTTGATAAAGCTCTGTTCTCTAGAGGATTTTCTCAATCGGGATCATCGCAAACTTTCTGGAGGACAACGGCAGCGTCTGATGCTCGCACTAGCTCTCGTCAACGATCCTGAAGTTGTGTTTTTAGATGAACCTACCACGGGGCTCGATCCGCAGGCACGCAGAAACCTTTGGAACCTCGTTGAAAGGGTTAAGTCTGAGGGGAAGAGCGTTGTTTTGACGACTCATTACATGGAGGAAGCATACGCATTGTGTGATGAAATTGCGATTATGGACAAAGGCAAAATCATAGCGCAAGGAGCTCCCAAGCATCTCTTACAAAGTTATTTCGAAGGTCAGTATCTCGAAGTGCATGCAGATGACATGGGTGAAGTCAGTCCTGAAGAGTTCGGATTTAAATTTCACAAAAAAGGTGATTTGCTCGAGTTTTATGTCACTGACGTTAAATCGGCATTACTTCGACTGATCGAACGGAACGTAAGGCTCAATCAGTTGAGTGTTCGTTCGGCAAGTCTTGAAGATCTTTTTATCCACCTGACTGGAAAGGAGCTTCGCGAATGAAGCGATTTGTGGCTCTCTTTTCTGCACGCAATAAAGAGTATTTTCGAGACAGAGGCAGCATGGCATGGGGTTTGTTGTTCCCCTTGTTGATTGTCATTGGCTTTTCCTTCGCATTCTCTGACTCGCGTCAGGATGTTTTTAAAGTTGCTTGGCTCGAAACTCCAGAAAGTAAGATTTTCGCTCATCATCAAGAAATTCGTGACACACGATATATCCAGTTCATTGAAGTGGGCGAAAAATCTGCAGCACTCGAAAAGCTTCGTAGGCACCAAGTCGACATGTTGATACAGCCAAGTGAACAGACTCAATATTGGATTAATGAATCTGCTCCTAAGGGCTATCTTCTTGAGAAAATGCTTTTTGGTTCTGAGTTGAGTTCCAAAAACAAAATAAAAAAACAGACTGTTGATGGTAGAGAAGTGCGATACGTAGATTGGCTCTTGGGTGGTCTTCTGAGCATGAACATTATGTTCAGCTCCCTCTTTGGTGTGGGCTATGTGATTGTGCGCTACAGGAAGGCTGGAGTGTTACGCCGCCTAAAAGCCACTCCAGTGTCTGCTTTTGAGTTTCTTTCGGCACAGGTGGCGAGTCGTTTGTTGCTCACTTTGTTTATGGCAGCTGTGGTGATTTTAGGGTGTAAATTATTTGTCGACTTTCAGATGTTTGGCTCTTATTTAGATTTATTTGCTGTCTTTGCGGTGGGCTCATTGTGCTTCATTTCTCTAGCGTTGGTTGTTGCAGCTCAGGTTGCCAGTGAAGAATTTGCGGGTGGAGTGCTCAACGTGTTGAGTTGGCCAATGATGCTCTTTTCGGGTGTCTGGTTTTCACTAGAGGGAACAAATCCTTGGTTGCAAAAACTTGCTCAGGTTTTTCCTTTGACCCATATGGTCACTGCCGCTCGTTCAATTATGACAGAAGGTGCAACGCTCATTCAAGTGGCAGAGCATCTCGGCATTCTAGCTGGACTCACATTAGTTTTCATGGCTGTGAGTTCATTTGTGTTCAAGTGGGAATGATCAAAAGCAGCGGCAGCTGAGCGCTGTTTGATTGTTGTAAAGTGTGTTGCAGGACATGCGTCCAGTTTGAGCCCCCCTCATTCGAGTGTTCATATACTCTGCACGTTCAATGTCTTCAGGCGACACTTCCGCAGGATTGAAGGGGTTTGATGAAAGTGACATTGTTCGAGTCCCTGCGACACCACCTTGTGTAAGCATTTCATTTTCCCAAGCTTGAACGTATTGCTTTGCCTCAGCCCACGTCACTTGGTTTTTTTCAGGGAGAGCCTCGGCACCATAACCGTCAGGGCTCGACATTGAAAACGAGTACCCAACCACACGGTACAAAGGTGGTGTCTCAAAATTCCAGCGAATTGAAATTTGAAAACCCGTTTCACCCAGTTTCCAAAATTGATTCCAGTCGATCACATGGGCGCTGCCAGACGGCCAGCGCTGGGTTGAATCAGCTTGCGTGAATTGGCGAGCCCATTGAGCTGGGTGGAGTTCTGGGTTGTATCTTCCGTGCGACTGACAGGATTCAGAAAAGTCGAGCTGCTGAGGTTGAAGGCTTGCCGCAGCGAATAGATTCGCTCCCCAGTCGAAGGGCTCAAAAAAGCTTGCTCTGGAATATTCTGACGCACCGGGAGCTTCACCATTTTCGATCGTTTGCTGAAAAGAGTTTTCAGATGAGGTGATGGTTTGAGACTCATCCTGCTTATCAGTCAAAGAAGTCTCAGGTTGGGTTTGATAACCAACGCCTGGTTGAGCGCTCGGCATTGATGCTTCTTTGTCTTGTTCTTCACGATTGGATGTGTTGTTACCAGAGACGCCCGAAAACCGCTGGTAAGCAACAAAAGCACCTAGCGCAAGGGTCGAGGCGAATATGAAAAGCGCAGGTTTTCGCATATTGAGACTCTCTGCATAAAAGTGTTCGATAAAGTTTAGGGTAACGTGATTGATTAGAAAGTTCGAGTGGAAGTTTCAATACATTCATTCAATCTTGACAAATAAGTCGCATGACTGATTTCAATTGCACCAAGTGAAGCTAAGTGTGGCGTAAGGAACTGGCATTCAAGCATGTGGAATTCGCGTTCACGCAAATGACATATGAGATGGAAGAGGGCAACTTTCGACATATTACTGACAGTATGAAACATAGACTCTGCAAAAAAGGCAGAGCCAAGAGTCACTCCATAGACTCCCCCAACAATTGAACCGTTAAGGTAAATTTCGAGCGAGTGGGCGAGACCTGCGTGGTGAAGCTCTCCGTAGGCACGAATGAAAGCTTCTGTGATCCAAGTTTCTTTGCGATTCGCGCAATGTCTCATGACACCAACGAAATCAGTGTCGGTTTTGACAACATAATCTGCTTTGCTCATACGTTTTTTGAGTGATCTGCTGACGTGGAAGGCGTCAAGAGGAAATATGGCGCGCATGTGAGGCTGATAAAATTGAATCTCACCAGTGTCTGGATCTGGCATTGGAAAGACACCTTGCATGTAGGCCAGAATCAGCACTTCCGCGTTGAGGTTGTCCGGATTCATACAACTCCGTTAGGTTGCAGCCAGCAGTTGGGGGATTTCACTCATAGCTGCTCTTTTGGAAGCAACGTAGGAAGCGAGAACTGAGATTATACATGAAATTCCCAACGAAATAAGGTAAAGATTGAGCACGTTGCCTATAACAAAAGGAACGGGATCTGAGAGAAAGCCTGCGTAGTAGATGAATTCAAACTGATTGATAAATAGAGATAGAATATGTGAAAATACTGCACCGACCGCTGAACCTACCAGACCAACGATAAGACCCTCGATTGCAAATATTCTTTTGATCGCACTTCTTCTAAATCCGAGGCTGCGCAATGTTCCAATTTCACGCCTGCGTTCAGTGACGCTTTTAACGATTGAGTTGAGCACTGACATGCCTGAAATAGTAAGAATGACAGCGCTTACAAAATTGCGAAACGTCAGAAAAAGGCTCATTGTTCTTTTGTACACTCGAGCTAGCACATGCTCGCGCCAGTCAAAAGCTTCAAGCTCGAGGTTGTTTTGTTTCGCCTCGGAATTGAACTCTTTCACAAATCGATCGAACTGCCCTTTGTTTTTGAGACGAAGCCGAATGTGAGAGATGTTATCTGTATCAAAGAGTTGCTGAGCCTTATTCAACGACATCATGAGATACCACGAGTCTATCCCCCTCAGTCCAACCCCGCCGAGTGCCCCCACATTGAACTTCATTGCATTGACTTGACCTGAATCAGTAGTGACAGATAGCTGAAGGCTTTTTTTGTCGCAGCTGAATGGGCGATCGAGTGCTGAATACCCACCCACTTTAGTGAGCAGTCGCTCCTCCTTTTCAGGCTTGCACCCAAAGGCATCACCAATGTCTTGTCCAAGCATAACAGAGTCGTCCGTGAGCTGATCGAGCGGCCGGCCAGCCTTGCTATTCCAAAGCCATGAGGGTTCTCTCAACTTCTTACCGCTCTCAAAGTCGTATGCAAACCCCCAGAAAATGGAGCTTGTCCGGCCATTGTTGGCTAGGCCGCTTATGATTAAAAACTTAGAATATGTGTCTATAAGACTTATGTTGTTATTGAAAAAATTATCAATAAATGCCTGTTCAGAAGGTGAAATTTTCGATTCCTCAAAATCTATGCGAGAACCATGAGTTGTTTTCTCAATAAAGACATCGCCAAACATACTTCTCTGGCGGTAATTGTCTTCATACATATCCTGAATCACACTAATGTAACCATTGAACATTGTGAGTGATGCATAACCTATCGCCACTGACAGCACAGCACCTATAGAGTGCCGCCAGTTGCTCAATGTGTTTTTCACTCCCATTTTTAAAAAGCTCATTGAGCCACCTTCTTCCAAGGAGTAAATTAAGTTCCTCAAGCATTCATGAAACGTGCGTTTGTAGTAAACCAGTGATGGTCTTTTTCGAAGTGCGCCTTGATGTCAGCCATCCAGCAAATCCTGTGACAGCAATCAATATGACTCCCAGGACTAGGCTAGTTTTTGGAACGACTTCGAGAACTACTTTAATTTTTGTAGATATGCCTGGAACTTCGAACATGAATTCAAATGAATTTATCATAATAGCTGCAATAGACGCTGTTATAAAGCCTACAGGAAGGCACAAGAGAGCGAGAAAAACACCCTCGAGCGTAAATAGTTTTGTGATTTGCTTTTGCTTGAAACCAAGAGCTCTCAAAGTTCCAATTTCTCGAGTCCTCTCCAACACGCTCATTGTCATCGTGTCCGCTACGGTGAGAGTCACTACCGCAATTGCCAGTGTAAGAAAAAACGAAGACATGACATAAATAAGGTTCATAAATCCGGCATAAAATGGGTTAACCGAAAACTTTTTGTAATTGTGAACCTCAAAATTGAGGTTTTCCAGCTTTAAAGCTTGTACAAGTCTATCCTCAGCTTTTTTTTCATCGCTGCCCCAAGGCAGATAGACAACAACATTTGTTGCACCCTGTGTTTCGTAGAGCTTTCTTAAAGAGTCGATCGGAACGAGTGCCGCAGATTCTTCGAGCAGTTCGAGCCCACTCGTGTAAAACCCGACAACCTCAGCATCAACCGCCGAAAACGAGTTGAGATAGGTTCTGGCGGCGAGCTGAACGTTTGAATCTTTGGATAGATGCATCACGAAGTTTTTGTCATCACAATCATAACTGAGGTCAGATTCTGGACCACCCGCTACACTATCAGACTTATTCGTTCTGACATTGAGTTTTCCGAGTGCACGTGCGACTTTGTCTGTTACCAGAATGGGAGTGATTTTTTCGAATTGCCAAATTTGAGCTCCTCGACGCGCATTGAGCAGCTCACTTGAGAAGGTTTTTACACTGTGGTGTTGGACGAGGCGCTGCTCCATTTTTGGATCAATGCCTTTGATCTTTACA
>JBEAPS010000378.1:0-5682 GCA_041164285.1 Pseudomonadota bacterium | reverse complement strand
CGGTTGAGATGGAGAGCCCAAAAATTTCTCTGAAACTTCGTTTGCCCAAAACGAAAACCGAAGAGAAGCCGCCCGAAAACCCACTGGCACTTGTGCGACAGCTCATCGAAAATCCTCCAGTAGCTCTAAAAATTGATCGTGTTTCGGTTCAAGATGCTGAAATTGATCTGCGCATTTTAGAAAACCAAAACGAACTCAATCTGAAAGCAAGTGACATTAATTTTACGGCTTCGGTTCTGTCGGGGAGCAAAAGGCTCAAAGCAGAAATCGAAGTTGCTGTTGTTCCAAAAGTGCAAAGAGTTTCAACAGAGCAATCCAACTTGAACGTTTCGACACTTGGTTTCAGTCAAAGCGTTAAAAAGGCTGAGTTCAACACACTCGTTAATTTTCAACTTCGCACAGGGTTGGAACTGGATTTTTCTCAGTCAACAAAACCTCAATTCGTGGTCGAATCGTTTGCCGTAGGATCAGATTTTAATTCACTGAAGCTGAAATCTGACTTTGGCTCACAGGGCAGAGTGTCGATTGATGCAAACGAACTAAGCGCAGATGTTTCTTTACCCGTTCGGACAACCCTGAGTCTACAAAAGATCTTTGAACTGGAATCACGTGAAGGCTCAGAGTTTGTCGAGACCATCGGTAATGCGATCTTCCAGTCACTCAGGGATTTCAGCATTTCTACAAAGCAGTCACTCAAATGGAAAGCTATGAAAGTGGCAGCAAATCTTGCGAAGCATCAGGCTCAGTTTGAAATCGGAAGTCAGACATCGTTTGAGATGGATTTGGCAATCAATGAAAATGAAATTCAGCTCAGCTCCGCAAGCTCGGGTTTTGAGTTTATAGCAACAACGCTTCTTGCAACGGCCCCTGCATTAGAATCCTCGACAGATCTGATTCAGTTGGGCAAATTGAGCTTTTTAAAGTTAAGCTCGCCTTTTGTTTTTAAGCTCTCGAAACCAGAGTTTTTATCACTTGACGCGCCGCTTAAGGGCGTAAGAGTCACGGCGATGAATCTTGCACCCAAGGTTTTCATCAATAACAAGAATGCACCCGTACTCGAGGGTGATGTAAAGTTAAGTCAAGGAACTGATGGAATCATTAGTGTCAATGCCGACTCGACGTTGGACTTGTCAGAAGAGCTCGTTCCTCCCTTTCCAGCAATGAAGGCAGTTTTCGCCGAAAGTGGGCTTTTTCAGGTGAAAAGTACTGCGGCTCTCAATTTAGACACAAAAGAAGGTGATATTGATCGCATTGTGAATTCAGATAGCCTCAATAAAAGCGTTTTGAATTTTGATTTTGGTGTGCAGGTCAAACAAAGAACTTTGCCTCCGGCAGGCTCTAAGTTAGCTCTGCAGTTGAAAGATAGTTTGGAGCTTTTGGGGAAAGGGCGCGTTCAGCAGATAGTCAACCCTTCCTCAGTGGGATTAACTGCCTTGTTGAATATTGGGAAAGTACAACTAGCAGATGTGAGGCTTCAATTAGATAACAAGAGACAAATGCTCTCTTCATCCGGAAATGCGCAATTGACCATTCCGCTCTCGGTGCGAGAGGTGTCTCCTCTCTTGAATGATTTGGCAAAATTGGGCGGTTTCAAGGTCAATGCGCAATGGAATGCACGGTTGCCTCATTCGCATGCGTCCGCTCTTCAACTTGATTTTTCGAAAGTTGAAAGACTTAAGCCCGAGCTCCAGCTCAAGGGTCAGTTGAATATTGCTGAAAAAGCTACTCAGCCACTCTTTGATAAACAGTTGCTGCTTATCGACGGCCCGATCGATTTCTCTTCTAATGTTGCACTCAGCTCAGGTCAGGTTCAGCTTGATGCTGGTTTTGCATTTCCGCTGGTGGGTACAAGTGCACTTGTTTTAGTCAAAGGGGTAAGTGGGAAAGCTCAGCTGAGAACGAGCCTTCCGTTTCAAAATGTCGTTCACGTGAAAGTCGATGCTGCCGTTCAAGAGTTAAACCCCGACAAATCTCTTAGACTTCCACCCGAGTCGCTGCCATATTTGAAGAACGTCAAAGCACGCCTCTCTGCAAAAGTGGATTTACAGGGTGCCGCAGATGTGGAAACTGTCGATGTGAGTACGGGCAACGACTTAGTATTTTTAAAGGCACAAGGTGGAAGCGATCTCAATATTCAAAATAGCAGGTTTTCTGGCAACGTTGACTTCAAACTTCCCTCTAGCTTTCGCTATGGCATTCGTTCCGAAGACAAAGTCGATTTTGGTGGGCGGGTTCGTGCTGATTGGGAAGCGACTCAAAAAGAACTCAAAAGTCTTCGGTTGCGCGGAACTCTGAACCTTGATGATTTTACTGCTCGGCACAGTCTCGTCGAGATAGAGAAGGTCAAAGGCTCAGTCCCATTTGAACAGATGCTTGAAAGTCCAGACCTGAAGTCGCTGCGCTGGTCTTATTTGATTAGCGACAATCCATTCAAACGTGTCGATACCTCAAAGTTCACTCCTCTCACTGCAGACGACAGCCTCTTCACAGTGGAACGAATCTCATTGCTCGGCCGCCGTTTTGGCCCAATGAGAGCAAGAGTCTCTTTGAAGCAGAATATGCTCAATGTCGACAAACTCGATGCCGAAATCTTCGAAGGAGTTCTTGCAGGACAGGCGTTCATCGACATTCAACCATCGAATTTCATGACAGGCGTGCAGGGGCGAATAACTAAGTTGAATACCAGTTTACTATCGAAATCGAAGAATCCTTTGGCACCTGCGCCGCTGAGCGCGCGGCTGTCGCTGATGCTCGACTTGTCTCGTTCGCTCATTGAAGGTCGAGCCGACGTTACTGAAATTGGAAAGAATCAGCTTCTCGCTTTCATCGACGTTTTGGATCCCGACGGAGTAGACTCGTTGTTAAATAAAGCTCGTCTTGGGTTGGGTGTTGGATACCCTCGCTACGTAGGACTTATGATGCAAAATGGATTTTTGGACATGAATGTTGCATTGGGTGGCGTGGTTGAACAGAATGTTGAGATTAAGAACTTACCACTGTCGCCTATTGTTAACGCAAAGACTCAGGATATTGTAAAAATGATGAGAGAGGTACCCATTCAATGAATTTGAATTTTGTAGTTTTCTTCAGTGCGTTTTCTGCAGTTTCATGTGTTCCTACAATTGTTGTGATCGACCGAACCACTTTGATTGAGGAAGAGAGTTCAGGTGCATGGCCTGATTTCGATGCACAATTAAATCAGCAGGCTCTTGACTTTAGACCATCGGTGCTTCCTCCTTCAGAAAATGACAAACGAAATGAGCGAGCATACAAAGTGATCGACGGCGACTATTCGCTTACGACTCAAAGCAAGAAATGACGGTGCTGAGATGAAAAAAAGATTTTGCAGTATTCCACAATTGCTCGAAATCGCATTTCATGCGAGGACGATTGGTTTTTATGCCTGCGCTACTTCCATATCTCTTGCACAAGCCGACGCATCACAAATCCGAATGCCGCAATTCGAGCGGCTTGAGAAACTTACCGTTGGTCCTGACAACCATTTTCAGGTTGCTGTAACTTCGAACGAGGATAAAATATTTTTTACACGAAGTACCAACTTGGCGAGCCGGCTCTATTGGCGAAGTTTACAGGGATACCAAGCGCTGGGACAAGTCAATGCGTTTGAGGATGCCATCTACGATTCCAAGGACCCAAGTCTTAGTCCCGATGGATCGCGCATTGCATTTACTTCATTCAAGGAACAGGCACGCGGTGATGTCTGTGTCAAAAGTGTTCAATCGAGTCCCGAAAGTGTGGCACTGTGTGCACGCGAGACAGTCGCATCTGAACAACCCTTTTGGCTGAGCTCCTCAAAAATTGGATACATTCGCCGACCGACAGGTGCTCCTCGTGCCCAGCTCATATCGTTCGACCTGTCATCAAAAGAAAAAGTGATTTTGTTCGAGGACCAAATTCTTTCAGCCGATGCACACTCGTCACAAGGTAAGATTGTGTATTCCTCTTTTGCAGAGGGGAGAAATACTGAAAGTAGTGGTCGTGGTGTTTTAAAGGTGTTTTCTCTCTCAAATCAGAGCACAAGGGTCGTTGGAATTACTTTGCCGGGGCTTTCTGGATTTCCTAAGTTTGATGTTGCCGGTGAATTTGTTTACTTTGCACAGTTTTCCAATGATACCAACTCTGACTCCGTGATTGATGGCAACGACAATGGCATTATTTTCAGAATTCCTGCAAAGCAGTTAAGCGAAGTGTCGACTTCCGTTATGCCTGAGCAATTGACCACTGCAGAGCAAAACTGCAATTTTCCCGCGCCTGGCAGTGCCTTTTTGTACGTTACTTGTGCTTTTGAGGGAACACTCGACGTCTACCGACTGCCCAAAACTGGTCTTATTCCTGCGAACTGGCAGGAAAGTCATTTGTTAGATGCCTACAGGACAAGTCGGGCAATTGCCGAACGAACTCTCATTACGAATACGCTCAGGTATCGTTTCCCTAGCTATCAAAAGGCAGAATCCATTGAGCGATTGCTGAGTCAGCATATTTTGACTGGCGAATATCAGGCCGCCCAGTATTATCTTGAGCAGGTCGAACAACTTGCACCAGCTGCTCAACGTGAAGGGTTTAAGGTTTTAGGCAACCTACTTGATGTGCTTCAATACCGATCGGTTGAAAAGCTGGACCAAGTTTCACCCGAGTTTTTGCAGTTGCTCCGTTCCAAAAAGTCGTATTTTGAAAGAGTCAGTCAGTCATATAAGCAGTTTTCTCAGGTAGCACTTGCATTTGTTGAGCTATCATTCCGTCAGCCACAAATGGCGAAGAAAAGATTCGAACGCATTCAATTGACCGAACTTCGTTCTTCACTTGAATATTTGTTCTATTTGAATCTTGCAAAAGCATTGTTTGATTCTGAAATCATAAATAATAAGGCTTGGCTCGAGGCTGTTGTTCGTGTTGCCGAAAGCTCTGCAATGAGCGAGGAGTCGAAGGCGTATCTGGCATCTCAAGTTCTTTTGAATGTCTCTCAACTCGCAAAGGACGCAGCACCACGAGTTGAGTTGATTGGCAATTTGCTCAAGATGGTCAAAAGCGAGAGTGTACTCGATGTGGTGCTTCGCTCGCAGTTGCAACTTCTTCAGTTGGCTCAGGCGAGCAACGAAAAAGATGAAGACAAGCTTTTTGGAGAGTTCAATAAGATTCTCGCCAAAACTGGTAAGCGGTATTTTTTACGGCGTGTCGTTTCGATTCAAGGTGTGCTGACACTAGCTGAGTTTAATAAAACTCGGGTTATGAGCTACGTCGACTCAAATTGGCTCAGTGCTGCCAGTATTTATGAGACCGAGTATGTCAAAGCACGTGATCAATACGTGAGTGTCATACTTGATAAGAGTTACTCTCTATGGGCAGAGAAGCAATTAAAGGCTGCATCTCAAGTTTTTTACTCTGCAGTTCGCTTGACAGATGATCAGGAAGCGCATCTGGGATTCGTGGCAACGCTTCTGGCGCAGAATGAGCGAAAGTTGCTAGATGAGAGATACGCAAGCCTGAAAAAAGCAGGCCTGAATGCAGCAAATCTTGAGTTTGCACGTGCAGCCATATTGTTGGCCGATGATGCACTTAGAGAGAAAAAAGACGATTTGTCTTTTCTTGAAAAGGCGGAATCAATCCTGACCTCACTTAAAGATGATGGTGTCAGACCATCCGGTAAGCATAGCCTTTTAGGCT
>JBEAPS010000377.1:0-3877 GCA_041164285.1 Pseudomonadota bacterium | reverse complement strand
ATTGAAAATTTTATGAGAGCAAGGTCGTGGTACATGAAGCAGGAAATTTGATTTTGGTCGGGGATCGGCTCATGAAACTTGCTCCAGCCATATCCACTTTTAAAAGAGTTGAGGCAAATGTCTGTTCCGTTTTTGCTCTGGGAATAATCGACCTCAGTTGGGCTGAGCGCTTGGAGCAATGCACGCTGCTGCTCAGGAGTTTTGTTTGAGATTCTTTTTCTAAATGCTTCAGCCCGTGCAACCTGCTCAAATTCGACTGGAACTTCGGCATAGCCAGACGAAGAGTCCAGATAGAATCGGAGCCGATACTTGCTATCGATTGAGAGATCGAGGCAGTGACTCGCAGTCCAGACAGTGGCCTCAGTTGATGAGGCTTCTACTGGCTCTAAAAAGAACGAACACTTTTTTTGGTGAGAGGGATTTGCAAGAATGTCGTTCTTGCGAAATTCGATGATAAGTTCCCCACCCGCGGCAGATTTCTGATTGAGTAGGACGTCCATCGTTGCAGCGTCTGTGCGTTGAATATCTGCTTCGCTTTTTAATGTTGAGCAAGTCAATTGCTGCGATGTGCCAGCGGAGCATCCATGAAGCGCTGCAGCGAGCAGCGGGAGTACAGCAACAAAACTTCGAGTTCCACTCATCTTCAAGCCCTCAGAATCCAAGCTCGGTTTCGCGGAAATTTATATTGAGGTGTTTCTACAACAAATTATAATTACTTACTTCTTTTGAAAGAGGCTCCATTGGAAGCGGCTCGAAAGAGCAGAAAACCAGCAGCCCTAGTGTGGTCAAAAACTGAAGCCAAGCGGCCGTACTTGCTGAAATTTTTCTTCGGTGTAACTATAGCCGTCTTTTTGAATTCAATTTGTCGGATGATCGACCGAACACCGCAAAAGGCAGTGAAAATGCGCGGTGGATTCTGTCGGAGTCTGATTGCAGTGCGTACCGCACCGTCATGGTTGAGAGGGACATGCTTTGGACGAATTACCAATTCTTCTCATAGCAAAAAAAACGGCGAACCGTGAATCGTTCATACGTTCGCTTGAAGCCGTGAGCATGAACTATGAGGTTGTAGAAACGCTTGGAAAGTTCCACGAAGCGGCCGAACGGACGAAAGCGAAAGTTGTTGTTCACGTGCTGGAAGAGTTCGAACGCGGTGAAGTGGCTGTTTTTCATCATCGGCTAGTTCGCTCCGAGCAAGGCCGTTCAATGGCTCGGTTTTTAATTTACAGAGGTACAAACGAACGAGCCATTAGTTTTGGTGTCGACTTGGGAATGCTGAGGGCTATTCAGGCCGAGCAGGCACTCTCAGCTTTAGGATATACACTACAATTAGCGTTGAAAGCGCATGCTGATTTGGAGCCCGATTTGCGTGAAGCCCTCGAACTGACGGCCTCGGGCGATTGCTGTATGGGGAAAGACACTCTTGAGTTGCAAAAAGCTATTTCCAAGAAGTATCCGCTTGTCGAGAATCTAGCGATTGTAGCTGCATATTCTTTGTTGATCTTAAACGGTGACGCTGAGGGAGCTATTCGTAAGGGTCAGTCAATTTTGAGCCGCTCGCCGACAAACGTACGTGCAATGACACTTGTGGGTGAAGCACTCATTCATCTCGGTGAGTACGATGCCGCCGCCAAAATGTTAATGAATGCGGAAAGCTTTGCGGCCGGCAATCCGAGTCGACTGGCCTTGATAGGAAGAATTGCTGCTCACACGGGCAACGCCGAAGCAGCGAAAAAGTGTCTCTTTAAGTCAGTTGAGATCTGTCCCGTGATACGTACCCTTCAACCTCTCATTGCGATGGTTCAGTTGTCGGACGAAGAAAAGAAGTCGTTGAATGACCTTTTGGCTCTGAGATTGTCACCTGATGAGATAAAATCGCTGTTTAAGAGTTGAGAGTTGCCGTAGCAGACAGATCTTGGGGTGTGGCATGAATAAAAAGTCGTCGTTGGTTGTTGTTGCCGTTGCTGTTATTTCGGTTGCGGCTGCCGCGTATTTCTATGTGAAAGGTGGGTCGAGTTCTGCAGGGCTCACTGAGAATTCCGAAAATAAAATCATTTTTACACTCAATTGGTATGCTCAAGCGGAACTGGGTGGTTTTTTGCAAGCTCAGGAATTGGGTTTTTTCCGAGATGCGGGACTCGATGTTGAAATTCGACAGGGCAATGCCCAACTCAACGGTCCTCGCCTTCTTGTGAGCGGCGGAACTGATTTTTATGTCGGCAGTGGATTTGAGGCAGTGAAGGCTCTCGAGCAAGGTTTGCCGATCAAAACAGTTGCGGCGTTGTTCCAAAAAGACCCTCAGGTTCTCATTTCCCACCCAGGCCAAGGCAACGACACCATTGAGTCGCTGAAAGATAAACCCATCATGGTGTCGGCGACTGCCACGACGTCGTTTTGGCCATTTTTAAGTAGCAAATTTGGTTTCACCGAAAATCAAAAACGACCTTATGCGTTCAACGTGGCTCCATTCCTTGCTGATATGAGTGCAATTCAGCAGGGCTACGGTACGTCGGAGCCCTACACAATTGCGCAGGCCTTAGGACGCAAGCCTAATGTATTTTATTTGGCTGACTACGGATATCTACCTTATGCAAATACAATTGAAACAACACTCGAGAATTTGCAAAAGCGTCCAGATATGGTGCGCCGTTTCGTGCGTGCGGTTGTTCAAGGTTGGCAGAGTTATTTAGAGGATCCTCAACCAGCATTCAATGCTATTCAGCGCTTGAATCCGGAAATGAAAGATGGCCTCATGAATTATGGTTTTGAACAGATGAAGAATATGGGGCTTGTGGATTCGGGTGACGCTACGACGCTGGGCATTGGTGCCATGACCGATGCGCGCTGGCTTTCCTTCTACGAGAGTCTCGTTGAAGGAAAGCTCTTTAGCGGAGATTTGAATATAAAAGAGGCCTACACTCTTGAATTTCTGCCGGGAAAAGGCACGTAAAACCAGCCTATTTTTTTCGTTCCACAGTCGCTTGATGAAGTCGCTTGAGCATATGGATTGTGATTTTTACTTTTTCAATGTGGGATGCTTTTTGCCACCGCGCGGATCGCAATTCTGTCATGAGAATGGCTTGCAGCCGTTCTCCGTATTCTGAGTAACCTGATTTTTCATCGTTCTGTGAGTATTGGATTAAGTCTGACTCATATTTGGGGAACGTGAATTCCATGGGCATCCAGTCGGACTCAATCGCAAAGTTCTTACCCGGCATTGCGATGTGAGCAATGCGCACACGCAATTCTGTGTCACGCCCGCGCCACGAATCTTTGGGTTGAGTCTCACTCGGATTAAAGTCGTAGTTGTCACTCACACGTGCCTGACCGCGAAAAGATGGGGTGAGTATTCCTTGAATGTTTTTCTTCCACACCAGCTGCCCTTTGAGCTGTAATTGGAAGTGGCCCAGAGTGTTGCCGTAATGCGTTGTTACAAGAACAGGTTCATCCACGTCCTGAATGACGAGTCCATCCTGCTTGTTTTCTTCTTGCATAACCATGTCAACAAATGAGCGTGTGACAAACACTCCACCAAGTGCCTCAGGAACGAGTGCTACAGGCAACGAGCGGAATTGTGCCTCGGTGAGTTTGAACGCGGTGCCGCTGCATCCCATGTAGTGAGCCATGAGTGTTCGCCCAAGGTCGTTTTCAGCGCTGTTGAGATCGAGCCATAGATTTTTATACCACTGCGGGCTTGGCAAAATGCACTTAATCGATTCCACAATGCGAGCTGTTTGCTCAACTGCACTTTCGAGTGATTGTGAGTCAGAGTTCGAGAATTGTGGCTGTGGAAAGTACCCTGTTGCCAGGACGCTCAGTGTCAGAAGAGTTGTAAAACGCGTAATTGGGCGCATGAGCTGTGCTAGTGTCTCAAAAT
>JBEAPS010000376.1:0-8647 GCA_041164285.1 Pseudomonadota bacterium | reverse complement strand
AGCAAACAATCGGCCAAATTGACCAATGCTCATATTTTCTCCAGATCTGATGCAATAAGAACCATTTGGTATCGGCAACAGACACGAAAAAAATGAGCAACATTTATAAAGCAACGAAAATGTTAAGTTTGTTAGGATACACAAACACGACAGTCGAGTAGCACCGAGTAGCACGGTGAAGTCTGTTACCGGAGGTCTTCGGCTTCTATACGAACATAGGAGAGTCATTGAGGAAGTTTTTAAGGCGTCCCTAGGCCCGGATGTTACTCTGGATGTACCAGCAAACAGAGAGCATCAGGAGGTTCCCCCTGTGAGTCTAGAGACGTTACGAGAGTTCATATTGATCTTGTGGGCAAAATACCAGTCGTTGACCTCAAGAAAAGAGAAGGCAGCCGTTCTTGACGCGATAACGACGACTTTAGGAATTCACCGAAAGTCGGCTCTCCGATTGATGACTGCCGGGAAGGCTCCAAGGATGCGCATGACCAGCGGGAGTACCCGTTGCAGTTACAGCAGTGAGACAAAGGAATGGTTCGTTCGACTTTGGAACGCAATGGGACGCATGAGCTCCCGAAAGATGAAGGCAGCGCTTCCAAAATGGCTGCCTTATTACGTCGACTTTGAAATCCCAAAGAGAGTTCGCGCTGAATTGCTACGCATGGGAACCACGACAATGGATACAATTCTTAAGCCAATCCGGGCAAGGCAAAAACGAAAGCAGAATACGGGCACATGGAAAGCAAAAATAAGGACTGAATTTCCGCTGCGTCCCCTTGGTCTTCAGGTTGATAAGCCAGGAGTTGTTGAAGTGGATACGGTGATGCACTGCGGTGATAGCGCATCCGGTGTATTTGCGAACACAGTGACAATGACCGATATCCACACAGGCTGGACAGAGTGTGTTGCTATTCTGGGCAAGGAAGCTTCAGGAATACGTGATGCCTTGTTACGTCTTGAGAGACGTATGCCATTCCCGCTTCGCGTAATCTGCAGCGACAATGGTGCAGAGTTCCTAAATCACACCGTTGTAGATGAATTCGTAAAATCGAGGGAAGTCCCAATCAGCCTTTTTCGAGGTCGACCTTATCGAAAAAACGATCAGGCTCATGTGGAACAAAAGAATTTCACGAATGTGCGCCAGGCTTTTGGTTACGAGCGAATCGATACGCAGCGCGCGGTGGACCTCATGAATCAATTTTATGAAAGCGCGTGGAATGATCTTCAGAACTACTACGTTCCGCAAGCAAAAACGCTTCACAAGGAAAGAGTAGGATCACAAATGAAACGTGTACTTTCTTTCCCATCAACCCCAATTGAAAGATTGCTAGATTCAGACATATTGAGTGAGCAGGAGATAGGTCAACTGGCAGAAAAAGAACATGCCACTCACCCTTTCGAATTGAAGAAACTCATGCGGGAATTGCTTTTCCGTTTGAGCAAACACTTTAGCCTCAAAAAGTCATGGCCCGGGAGATTCTCTCATGGTTAAGATTTGGCGAGGCCGAACGAACCAAACGAGGCGAAAACGTCTCAACGGTAACACTTATGACCCGTGCAAAACGGCACCACGATATCTGTTACCGAAGCCAGAGATGGGATTTCGCAAATTGCCAAAAAGACTGAGGATGGGGTTGGGCAGCCTCTAAGCCCCAATGTTACCTTTAAGTTATCAAGCAAAAATTTAACAAAGGGGGTTGTGCCCGTGAGCTTAGAGGCTGTTCGTGAATTTATCGCATCGATGTGGCTTCTCTATCAAGGCCTGAGGTCAAAAAGTGAGAAGAGCGAGGTTTTAGACTCGATTTGTCTGACCTTGAAGATTCACCGCAAGGCTGCAACGCGCTTGATGCGAAAGAAACAGATTCCTCAACTCAGACGGCGGTCTGGTTCCCGATTGGAAAGGTATTCGCCGGATGCCAAACGTTGGTTTGTTCATCTTTGGTTGAAGATGGGCAGAATCTGCGCAAGGCGCATGAAATCCGCATTGCCTGAGTGGCTTCCACTGTATGTAGAAGCCAACATTCCAAAGTCTGTACGCAACGAAATTTACGCCATGGGCACCAGCACAATGGACAGAATTCTTAAGCCCATTCGCGCACAAATCAAACGCAATCGAAATTCAGGAACACGTCGGAGCCCGCACATCTCCATCGTCCCTCTCCGCCCACTTGGACAAAAAATCACTGAACTTGGGCACATTGAGATTGATACTGTTGCTCATTGTGGTGACTCCATGAGTGGCACGTTCGCATGGACAGTGACAATGACAGACCTCTATTCTGGATGGACATGTGCTCGCGCAGTAATGGGAAAATCTGCACAAGAAGTGGTTTCTGCAATCAGCGAGATGGAGAAAGACTTTCCATTTCCCATCAAAGCGCTTTACTCGGATTGCGGAACGGAGTTTATCAACGAAAATATGATAAACACGTTCCAAAGACGGCTTGAGAAAGCTATCGAACTCTACAGAAGCAGGCCTTATAAGAAAAACGATAACGCCCACGTGGAGCAGAAAAACAACGTCTTCGTCCGCGAGCTGTTTGGCTATACGCGAGTTGAATCCGCTTTGGTGATTGAGCGGATGAATGCTATTTACAAGAATATCTGGCAGCCGTTGAATAATCTCTATCTTCCGCAAGCACAAACCATTGAAAAGCGGAGGATCGGAGCAAAGATTAAACGCACGATGTCAAAGCCCATCACCCCAATCGAACGTGTCTTTGAATCTCAGCAAATCGGCGAAGGCGTCAAAGGGAAACTGATGGAGGAAAAGATGAACATCAGTCCGTGGACACTGAAGGACGAATTAAAAGCAGCCAAGAACAAACTGTGGAGACACTTCGTGGTCAACACGCGCTGGACTCAGGAGAACCTCCATGTCGGATAACAGCCTGAAATCCCGTGACCGCTTCGGTAACACTTATAGACGGTGCTTAACGGCGAGTAAGTAACCAGAAAGTTATCAACAATGAACCAAGTAGCAAAAGCTCCGAATCATCGAATAGGAGAGGAGCGTTAAATGCCATGATGTCCTTCGATGTAGCAATTATTGGCGGCGGAACTGGTGGACTCACTGCCGCCGCGCGCTTGCTGAGAAAACAGCCTCGACTCACTGTGGCTATTATTGAGCCATCAGGAAATCATTTTTACCAGCCCGGATTTCTTTTTGCCGGACTAGGGCTTGAGTCAATGACTACCATCAGCCGCCCAATGATTGAACTCATCCCGAAAAGATGCACGTGGTTGCGAGACGCAGCAACCCAAGTAGATGCAGAGCAAAACAAGGTGAAACTCAGCAGTGGTGAAGAAATCAGATACAGAAATCTCATTCTCGCACCTGGACTCATAACACAACTCGATTCCATTGCCGGCCTCAATCATGCATTGAGCGATCCAGCTTCACCTGTTTGTTCTGTATATACGCCGTCTGGGTGCAATAAGTGTAGGTCTGCTTTGGATCATTTTATTGGCGGAACTATGGTATTTTCCATCCCGAGCGGGCCAATCAAATGCAACGCCGCACCACTCAAGATCATCACCCTTGTTGATGACATTTTGCGCAGTTCTGGACGCCGAGTAGTGTCACGTCTCGTGCTTGTGAGTCCTTATCAACAACTCTTTGGACTCCAAGGTTTTGAGCAAACTTTATCCTCCACATTTAAACGCAAAGGAATTGAAGTTCTTTTCGAGCATGAGGTCGAGCGTGTCGATAGCACCAATCAAATCTTGCACTTGAACTCATCTCAAACAGCACCTCACCGTTTTAGTCAGGTCAGATTCGACTTCGCGCACATTACTCCTCGAATGAAAGCACCAACCTTCATCAAAGACTCTGGTCTTCATTGTGATAGCGGACCTTTTGAAAACTTTCTAAACGTAGATCCTTTCACTCTCCGACATCGAAAGCACGCAAACATCTATGGTGTGGGCGACATAAGCGGTATCCCCACGCTCAAATCATCAGAGGCGGCAATTGAGCAAGCTAAAGTTGTCTGTCAAAATATTATAGCCGCATTGAACGATAGAAACGGTTCAAGGGCACAAGTCCAATATAGCGGATATACTGCCTGCCCCATATACCTCGGAGTCGGCCTAGCACTCCCCTGCGAACTTAAGTACGACGGCAAAGTCGTAGCCAAGCTTCCTTGGAGTCCTTTCGAACCATCACGCTTGAGTTGGCTCACAAGCAAATATCTAACACCACATCTGTACTGGAATTTCAGTCTGCGTGGTTGGTAACTCCCCCCAACCTCATGAAAAAACGCACTTACCTGAAAGCAAGGGCATTTTGGCCGGCCGCTCAGCTTGAATTTGCAAGCTTTCCTGTTATGGTACCGTCCATCAAAAACCAGTAGGTTCACGAGGGAGCGCAGAATGAAGACGGTTCCATTATTTATCGCAGCGATTTTAGCGTCTGCTCAACTCACAGCCGGAGCGGCGGTGATCGGAGTCGTTGACTCGGGTGTCGATCTTAAACACCCAAACCTGAATTCAAAAGCTTGGGTCAACCCCGGCGAAATTCCTAACAATATGATTGACGACGAGCAGGATGGGTACGTAGACGATATCCACGGTTGGAATTTTGTCGAAAATAATCCGATCCTCCTCGACAGCAAGTACCTCAATACATTTCCGCCTGAAACTCCTCGCTTCTTCGAAATTCAAAAGCGACTTCTTGAAGGTACTGCGAGCGACGAAGATAAGGCATGGTTGAAAGAAACGATTGAAAACCCTGAGTTTCGGAAGAAGTTAAACATCTTTGGAAACTTCGTCCACGGCACACATGTGGCGGGTATCGCGGCACGCAAAAACGATGCAGCTGAAATCCTTGGCATCAAAATGATTCCGACTGAAAGCCCTTTGGCGCCAGATGCTGCCTATGGCCTCTCGGACAACGTGAAGGCTGCGCGCAGATTTCTTGCAAACGTCTGGAATACAATATGGCCAGTACTTCGCGACACAGGAATCAAAGCAGGCCTCCGAAAACTGGCAGAACTTCAAAACGAGCAGTTTCGCAAAGCGGCACTTTACCTGAACGACAAAAACACTGACGTAGCTAATTATTCACTCGGAATAAGTACGACCGCAGCTGGAAACTTGGTCAAACCGATTCTCAGAGTCATCTACGGACGTGACGCAACCGAAGATGAAATTTTGCAGTACTCAAGCTATCTCGTTGCACGTTCTGCGGAACAGGCCGAAAAATGGGTTTCTTATGCTCCCAACACACTTTTCGTAATCGCTGCTGGGAACGACGGCACAAATAACGATGAGCTTCCTACTTCGCCTGCAAACGCCAAAGCAGCTAACACAATCACAGTGGCGGCAACTCTCGGGCGAACTCGACTCGCGCAGTTCTCAAACTTCGGCCGCCACATGGTTGAAGTCGCAGCGCCGGGTGTTGGCATCACTTCGGAAATGCCCGGAGGTGGTGAGCTTGTATTGAGCGGCACTAGCCAAGCATCTCCTTACGTTGCACAAGTTGCTGCAGCAATCAAAGATACAAATCCAGACCTCGAGGTTTATGATCTGAAACGTATTATTATCGAGACCGTGGATAAGCGCGAGTGGCTCGCTGACAAAGTGAAAAGCTCCGGAATCGTCAATCGTGACAGAGCTGTTTTCGCTGCAGAGCTTGCAACAAAGATGTCAGTCACACAAGCAATAAAAATTGCGCTTCGTGAGGTTCCCGACCTAGAAACTCCTTATGAGCGCGTCCTCTCAGCGGAAGATGAGTCACTGATCTGGGCACCAGAGCTTTCGATGGGACTCTGACTCAGCGAATCACGTTATTGATATTAAAAACCGAGTCGTCGTGTGATTCCTCACGCGGCGACTCGTAATTTATAGTGGTTACATTTTCTGGAAACGCAGCGTCCACTATGCGCATCGCACTCACAAACGGAATCTTTTTCCCTTGACTGACGAGAGAGTTTTTATATTCGAATGTGGCGGACTTAAACAACTCACCACTGATTGTTAAAAACTCTGCCTTCAATGCAAGTTTTTGCTTCTTGGAAATCCAGTAGCGAATTTTGTCATAAGTAACACTTTTGTGTCGGGCCTTAAGTTCAAGTAGATAACTTTCGGTGCCATTCAATTTTTCTTCACGCAAAAACTTCGCACTATAGTCACGTGCATAATTCGTTGATGCAATATCTCCATTGGCAGCCTGACCAGACAAACGCTGCCGTGCCGATATAGCAACCGGCTTCTTTACTCCCGGCTTAATAAACCAAAGATTCCTATTATTAAAAAGAACAACTTCACCTTTGCAACGCGGAGGTCGAAAGCACTCTGCCAGAGCATTTACACCCTTCGCTCGCACATTATAGTGTGTAACTGTTTCATCACCATCTTCGAGCGCACTGATCTGAATGCTCCAAGTCACGCCAACTGCCAGTCCTCCACGGTATCTATCTGAAAGCTTCATAAGCACGTCAACATTAGGCTGAGCAATAGCTGCAGGCGCGAACAGCAAAGCAAGTACTACCAATACAGTCTCACGCAATTTTGAAGTCATAATCATCTCCGAAAGGCTACAATCAAACTAAAACTCCATCTTGAATTCGAAAAATATTCTTTACTCGTGCCATCAACTTCTCATCGTGAGTTGAGAACAGAAAAGCCACACCGGTGCTCGAATTAATTTCAAGCATAAGATCAATGATTTTATGCGCAGTAACAGAATCTAAATTCGCAGTGGGCTCATCTGCAAGAACAATGGCAGGACGAGTGACAAGAGCGCGTGCAATAGCAACCCTCTGCCGCTGCCCACCCGATAACTGATCTGGTAGGTGTTTTTGAAATTCAATAAGTCCAACTCTATCAAGAGACTCAAGTACACGCTGAGAGCGAACATGTTTTTCCACACCAGACTGAATTGTCAGAGGCAGTTCCACGTTTTCAAACACATTGAGCACAGGAATTAAATTAAAAGACTGAAAAATAAATCCAATTTTCTCGTTTCGCATTTCACTTCTCTCGTTATCGGAGAGACTCATGACAGCCCGACCTTGAAGAAGAACTTCTCCGGAATCCGGATGATCAATGCAGCCAGCAATATTGAGAAGCGTACTTTTTCCAGAACCGGAAGCTCCAACAACTGCATTAAAGTCGCCGGTCGTAAGTTTGAGATCGATTCCACGGAGAGCAGGAGCAACAGTTTTACCTAATTGATAGGATTTACGAATGGCCCTGAGCTCAATCAAAGTTTTACCAAACATACTTTTGCCCTACCGATAATGACCAACGTCTGGGGAATGCCGACTGAGATATATCACTACCATGATAGCCGCCTGCAGATAAAAACAGGACCGAGTTGTCAGAAAACAGATATTCTCCGTATCCAAAGAGCCCTCCTGAAGCATCATTTAATGGCACAAAGTAGCGAGCGAACATTGTCCATCGCCCACCTTTGCCAAATCCGACACGCCTGAGTCCTAAAAAAGCAGCCGTCTCAGGTCGAAACTCAGCCCCAGGGTCAAAAAAAATTGGCAGCAAAGGAGATTCATCTGCCTGTAACTCTCTGACAAGATCTAACTCCTCTTTAGTCAGACCTACGGAACTGTAGGCACCTTCAAGCCGAAGTTCGAATCCATTGAGAAAGGTAAACTTCATCCCAAGTATAGCCTCATGTTCCAGCTTTTCAGACTCAAGTTTAGGCTGATCAAAAACTATAACACGTTGAGCTTGTAGGTTGTCGGGTATCTCAATCGTTACAGGCTTAACTACTGAACTTCCTTTTTTATGTGACGCATCTGCGTAAATTGTAAATGCTTCACCCAAAGACAATGTGAAATACTCTCCTACAAAAGGAAACTTTAAGCGCTCAGCTGCACCAACGACAATACCAATTGAACTTGCAGCATCATTCCATGAAAATTCAGCTTTACCAGCAGCTCTTCGTCCCTGATAGACCTGTGGTCTGTCCCTGTTAAATACTTCATATTCAGCCATTGCGATTAGACTGAAGGATTGGCCAAAACTCAATCCAGCTTTGATGAGGTCCCGAGTATCAACTTTTGACTGAGGAGATCTTGTAAAATACTCTCCAAGTTTGTCAGATTGGTATATCCAATTCGATGGTGAACCTAGCTCTGCAGGACTCCATTGAAAGTTTTGTCTTCCGATCTGAAGTGAGAACCGACCCGAGGGAGTAATAGATACAAAGAGCTCCGTAGCATCAGCGTTGAGCTTTGTCTCAACACCCTGTCGTTTGTTTTTTTTCTTGAATCTGCTGTAAATGCCCGAGAGTGTGGGACGTGTCTGAATCACAAGCCCCCGCCCCCCCTTCAGTCGCAAGCTCGGATACAGTATTTCTTCAGCTAACAAGTAATCTGACTTGACTTGATCCGAGGTCAACCGTGCAAAGTCGACACTTGGCTTAAACGCCGAAAGCACGAAGTTATGCTCCACACCAACTTCAACCTTAAAGTCTAAAGGACCCGAAATATACGATGGTTCCAGTTGTTCTATCTTTGGGGAAAGAAGTTTTTTCTGTTGTACCTTTTTTGGTTGTTTTGTCGCTCGGGTATCTGTTCGAGAGTCTTTTTCAGAGGAGCCTTGGTTTCTCCTTGGGTTCTGCTTTTTCCTAGAATTTTGATTTGTCGTAGGGTCTCGCTTCAATGAAGAAGAGCCCCTGTTCTCT
>JBEAPS010000375.1:0-4519 GCA_041164285.1 Pseudomonadota bacterium | reverse complement strand
TGAGTTTGCTGCTCGAGAGTGGTGTTCAGATTCTTAATCCGGAGCAGGTTTATATTGAGCCCACGGTTACATTCGGTAAAAACGTGATAGTAGAGCCGTTTGTAAAGTTGAGTGGGAATGTTCATATACCGGACGATTTTTGCGTTCCTTCTTTTTCTCGATGGTCAGAGCAGTCGGACGTTCAGTGGCGAGGATGAATTATGTGTGGTGTGATCGGTTATGTGGGTGCAGGTGCAGCGCCGTCGTTTTTTTTGAATGCACTTCGCCGACTGGAATATCGGGGATATGATTCCTCTGGAATTGCAATGTTGGCGCATGGTGAGATTACCATTCAACGTGCCGAAGGAAAGCTGAGTCAGCTTGAGCCCAAGCTTGCACTTCTTCCCGATCGTGCTCAAGTTGGGATAGGGCACACACGTTGGGCTACGCACGGCAAGCCCACAGAGAACAATGCCCATCCGCATCGTTCAGGTCCATTTGTTTTGTTGCACAACGGTATCATTGAGAATTACCGCGCTCTGAAAGATTCTCTCATTGAAAAGGGATATCGGTTTTCAAGTGAGACTGACACCGAGGTTGCTGCGCATCTTTTGTTTGATGAGTATAAAAAAATCACCGACGGGACTGCTGAAAGTAGGGTGCAACGGGCGTTGCGTTCAACTGTAAGTCAGCTGAAGGGTGCCTTTGCGTTTGGAATTTTATGCTCTGACACGCCAACGAAGTTGTACGCTGCAAAGTTGGGTAGCCCACTTGTCGTGGGTCAAGCCGAGGGCGAGTGTTATATGGCCTCTGGGATCACTGCGTTGGTAGAACACACTCGTGAATTTATGGTTCTCGAAGATTCTGAAATTGCTGTATTGAGTGCAGAGGGTCCGCTTCTTGAGACTTTTGATGGCACGCCTGTGACTCGTCCATTCAAAAAGGTTGAGTGGTCTATTTCAATGATGGAGAAGGGTGGCTATCGCCACTTTATGCTTAAAGAAATTCACGAGCATCCAATCGCAATTGCACAGACTCTCAACGGACGAATTGAACGGGATTCTGGCAGAATAAATTTAGAAGACTTGGGAGTTGCTGCCTTACCATTGAGTCGCATTGGCCGAATTCAAATCGTTGCTTGTGGAACAAGCTATTACGCAGCCTTGCTGAGTAAATATTTTATAGAACGTGTGTCACGGCTTCCAGTTGAGGTCGATCTTGCGAGTGAATATCGGTACAGAGCGTCGACAGCGAACCGTGATTGTTTGGTGGTTGCTGTGTCGCAAAGTGGTGAGACGGCTGATACTTTGCAGGCCATTAAATCTGCCAAAGAAGTTGGTGCGTACACACTTGCTATTGTGAATGTGCCTGGCAGCACAATCGCGCATGTTTGTCATGCGGAGTCGCTTACAAAGGCCGGACCTGAGATTGGAGTAGCGAGCACCAAAGCGTTTGCAGCTCAGCTGACGGCTCTTTATTTGCTGGGATTGGCTCTTGCGCAGGAGCGCGAATCACTCGAGCCATCGGCAATTCGACAATATTCAGATGAGCTCGTGAAAATACCAAGTTTGGTCGAAAAAGCACTTGGATTGTCTGATTCAATCGAGAAACTGGCACAACATTTTCAACAGACAACGAGTTTGCTCTACGTGGGTCGCGGACCTCAGTGGCCTGTTGCACTTGAGGGTGCGCTCAAACTCAAAGAGCTCTCATACATACATGCGGAAGCGTATGCAGCTGGAGAGCTGAAGCATGGGCCAATCGCGCTGATTGATGAGAATATGACGGTCGTTTGCATCGCCCCAAGAGATGCATATTTTGATAAAACCCTCTCAAATATTGAGGAAATTCGGGCCCGTGGTGGTCGAATTGTTTCTATTGGTTTTGAGGGAGATAGGCAGTTGATGGATGTCTCCGAAGACTTCATTGGTGTGCCCGAATGTTCCGAGACAATTCTTCCGTTTTTGACAACGGTTCCACTCCATTTGCTTGCCTATTGGATTGCGGTTCGCAAGGGCACGGATGTCGATCAGCCTCGTAATCTTGCAAAGAGCGTCACCGTCGAATGATTTGATGCAGCAATGAGCGGGTAAGAATTGCCCAATTGTGGTGTAGGCTGTCACTCTTCAAATTTCTCATTCGATAAAATGGGGTTTGGAGAGTGCGCTGTGAACGAGCCCCAGCACAAAAAATTCGGCGGACTACAGTTGTTCGGTTGGAGCGGAGCTCTGCGGCGGCTTGTAGTTTTGTTTGCGTGTTGCCTTCCCATTACTACTGATTTTTATCAATTCGGTTTTCTTTCCTCGTTTCAGATTCGACCCGATTTTAGTTCAGGCGAAACTGTAGTTCCCATCGAGGAAATCTACTTCGGTCATGTTTCCGATAGCGACGCAGAGGTTGTGCGTCATGCCTTGCGGATCATTGAACAACATTATGTGCAACGAGAGAAATTGAATGTCGTCAGAATGATAAATTCGGCCATCCGTGCAGTTTCGCGTGAGCATGGTGGAGATGTTGAAGTTGCCTTGTTTCGAAGAAGTGATCTTAATTCGACTGAGTTTTCCTCGAATCCGTCAGTTCGTTTGTGCAGTGACACGGACGCTCAAATAGTTCGTTTTTGCGAGGATGAGAGGATTGTTGCACTTTCTGAGCAGATAGATGATTCGGCTGGGTGGGATGTATTGCTCAGGGCTGGCCTGCGGGTTTTTAGTGTTGGTTTGTCAGGGGACAACTCACTACGTGTGCTCGATTTGGTTGGTCGCTTTGTGGTGCCTGAGTATGCCAGATACCGAAGAGTTGATGTGAGCAGTGTTGTTCACACGTTTGTCAACGGTCTTTTAGACCAGCTTGATCCCCACAGCTCTTACATGACGCAGGATGAATATCGAGAATTGAGAAGTGGGACTCGAGGTAACTTCGGAGGAGTTGGGCTCGTCGTAGATGAGCTACAGGAGCTGCCCGTGATACGTGAAGTTGTTCCTAACAGTCCGGCTCAAATGGCTGGTGTTCGCCCCGGGGATGTACTGCTTAAGGTCGGTAATAGTATTTCTGCATTTTATTCATTGGACTCAGTTGTGAATTCGATTCGAGATTTGTCCTCTGATGCTGCTACGCCCATATGGTTTTTTAGGCCAGTCAGCCGTCGTGTTTACCGTGCCTACTTGGCTCGTGAAGAAATTCCTACTCGAAGTGCTGAGTTGAGAAATGTGGTGGGCCGCCCCGATGTGCTGCATATCAGGGTAACTGGATTTTCTAATCATACAGCTGAGGAAGTGTATTCACTGTACGAGCAAGCGCAGCTGACTGCGCGTGGTCGTTTGAAGTTGTTTGTCCTTGACTTGCGCGGTAATCCTGGCGGTCTTCTTGATCAAGCAATTCAATTGACAGACTTGTTTATTCGTCAGGGTCAGATTGTCTCCACTCGGTCACGGTTTGAAGAGCAGGTTGAGCTTGCAAGTCGAGGGAGCAAAATCGATCTGCCGGTGGTTGTTCTCATGAATTCTTCGTCCGCCAGTGCAAGTGAAATTGTTGCCGGAGCGCTGAAGGACCATGGACGTGCGTTACTTGTTGGAGAGCGAACGTTTGGCAAAGGGAGTGTGCAGAGTCTTTTTGAATTGTCGACAGGAACTGCATTGAAGCTCACTGTGGCGCATTATTTTACCCCATTGGGGCGCAGTTTGCAGGGCATTGGTGTTGAACCGCATGTGAACGTTAAGCTCGTTCAGCCCCGCGAAGGATTCCTCTGGATGTCTGGAAGCAGCGAGATAGATCGTGAAGAGCATCTCGTCGCTCATTTGTCGAATCCTGTGAGAAAAGAGAATAGGTTATTTAAGAACTTCAGCGACATGTCGACTCATTTGTGGGCGCTTTCTCCTCCGGAAGAGAACTCAATTGCAGCCCTCAGTCCCATTAACTTTGCATATCCCTTGGGTGACAATACGCAGACTTTGCTGAGAACTGAGGAGGATGCTGTTGCCCGAGTTGGTATAGCGATCGCAAGTCGGCTTTTTCGAGATAGAAAGCTTTTTCACGTCTTCAGCGAGGATGAACTTAGAGACGCTCACAAGCAGGTCGCGGCGCAGGAAGTTCAGACAATTCGAAGTTCAATTCGTACTCATATATCTGACCTAACCACTCAGGACATTCTTTTTTCGTATTTTGATTCCCTCAGGTTCGACGATAGTGGTGTGGTTTCAGGTGAGCAGCCGTCTCCGCAAGTGACACTTGATGATCGTCTGGATGCATTACCTTCTCTGCCCGGAGAGGCTAATGAAGGGGGCTTGAGCAAGATCTTTTTTGATATCTGGAATCGGCAGTCGGAGGGCAATGAGAGCGAATTTCGTTCCAGACTCGGCCGAGTGTCTCTCTCCGCGCAATCACTTTTGGCGTGGCAGGATGCATCTCGTTTTTTGCTTTCTCTGAATGTGCGCGCAGCTGACCTTCAGGCGCAGCGCGGCGAGGCAAGCGCTCTGTTGGGTCTGCGCTTGGATGATTTGCACGACGGGCCGACAGTATGGATTCCAGTTCGATTCTCTGCGGC
>JBEAPS010000374.1:0-7197 GCA_041164285.1 Pseudomonadota bacterium | reverse complement strand
ATTTTCAGACACAGCTCGTAAGCCTTCCCCGCCGAGTGCGCGAATATAACACCAAGCTCGAATGAACATTCCGTAGTTGCCAAAGAAAGCTTTCACTCGACCAATGCTTTGCGGAGCGTCTGACACAAGAGTGATCTTGTCACCAGACTTTTCAAGTCGAGGAACAGGAAGAAAGGGAAGCAATCGCTCAGAGACCGCTATTGGACCTGAACCAGGCCCGCCTCCACCGTGCGGAGTGGAGAAAGTCTTGTGCAGATTGAACTGAATGACGTCTGCTCCGAAATCACCCGGACGACTCAATCCCAACACCGCATTCAAGTTTGCACCATCAATATAGAGCAAAGCATCTTTTTCATGCAACATATCAGCAATAACACGAATATTCTTTTCAAAAATACCGAGTGTATTAGGATTTGTTGTCATCAAAGCAGCAACATCATCATTGAGAACTGCCTCCAATGCTTCGGGATGTATGACCCCATCAGCACCAGTTGCAATCTGAACAATTTGAAATCCTGCGAGTGCTGCCGACGCAGGATTCGTTCCGTGCGCTGTATCGGCTGTGAGAATTGTCTTACGCTGGCGTCCCTTTGACTTGTGATACGCAGAGACCATCATGAGGCCGGTGAGCTCACCATGAGCTCCTGCTGCTGGCTGGAGAGAAACACCTGGCATCCCGGTGACGCCCTTAAGATCTTCAGTCAGCTCCCACATCACTTGAAGGTGCCCCTGTGACCATTCCAATGGATCATATGGATGAGCTTCGCTGAGCTCCTGACTGCGCGCAATCTCTTCATTCAATCGGGGATTGTATTTCATGGTGCACGATCCGAGAGGATAAATTCCCAAATCGATCGCATAATTCCATGTAGACATTCTTGTGAAGTGACGGATCACTTCAGGCTCGCTCAATTCTGGAAGTCGAGCTTTTTTCGCACGTGTTCTTGAATAAATCTGAGAGGGCTCAGCGCGTGGGACATCCAACGCTGGCAAGTCTGCTGCAACCGCACCTGCGCGCGATATTTCAAAACTCGGCGGCTCTTCAAGTACGACAGTATGACCAGTGGTTTTCTTAAGAAATTCCATGTCGTGCTCCTTTATGCCAATTCGCGCAGCAGCTGTGCGAGTTGGTCGATATCTTCTCGTGTCTTCTTTTCAGTCACACATACCAATAATCCACTTGGATCTGATGAATCGAAGCGGCTGAGAGCAACACCAGGTGCCACTCCGCGCTGAGCAGCGTTGTCGATAAACTTTTGTGCTGGCGACTTAAGCTCCAGGACAAACTCATTGAATGTTTTTTGAGTCGGAAATCTCAAATGGGCTTTGCCGGTTCTGAGCAAAATATCTTTTGCATATTCGGCCTTCGAGAGATTTTGAACCGCGAGCTCATGCAAACCTTCTTTACCCATCATGGTCAACCAGATAGTCGCCCAAAGCGCTATTAAATTTTGGTTTGTGCAAATATTGGAAGTCGCTTTGTCACGGCGTATGTGCTGTTCTCTTGTAGAAAGAGTCAATGTGTATGATCTTCGCCCCTGCGCATCGATCGTTTCACCGCACAAGCGCCCGGGCATTTGTCGCACGTAATCGATTTTTGTTGTGAACAAGCCGACAAATGGTCCGCCAAAACTCTGTGGCACTCCAAAACTTTGCCCTTCACCAGTGGCTATGTCCGCGCCAAATTCACCCGGAGGAGGAAGGATCGCCAAACTGAGTGTTTCTGGTGTGCTGGTTATAAACAACGAGTCATTGTCTTTTGTAGCAGCGCACAAGTTTTCGAGATCTTCAATACATCCGAAAAAGTTCGGACTTTGAACAACAACGCCCATGACATCGGCGTTGAGCAAACTTCTCAACGAGTTGAGCGACGTAACTCCCGAGTCGGTTGGAACCTCAACAACCTCGACACCTAAGTTGGCAAGATACGTCCTCAACACTTGACGATATTCCGGATGAACAGCAGACGAAACAAGAAGCCTATTTTTGTTTTTGCTAAGTCTCATTGCCATGAGCGCAGCTTCAGCGAGCGATGTGGAGCCGTCGTAGTGAGATGCATTGGATACTTGCATTCCAAAAAGCTCTGCAACCATTGTTTGAAATTCAAACAGCGCTTGCAGTGTGCCCTGGGACATTTCAGGCTGGTACGGCGTATACGATGTGAGAAACTCGCCACGCAGAGTGAGCTGATTCACAGCCGCTGGACACATGTGATCGTAGATTCCAGCACCAATAAAACTCAAAGCATTTTTTGCATAGCGGCCCTCACGCATAAGCGTGCGAACGCGACGTCGGATTTCGAGCTCCGACTGAGCAGGGCCACTTGGCAGATCACCTCTGAAACGCACATCGTCAGGTATAGACTTCAATAGGTCTTCGAGTTCCTTCACGCCGCATGCTGCGAGTAAACTCTCGCGGTCGGCAGGTGTTGTAGGCAGAAAGCGATGTTGAACTGTCATGGTCGCGCTCTCATTGGTTGGAGAAAAATAAAGGGCGTCACTGACGCCCTTACAAGGTTCAGTGATTGGCTTCTTCAGCAATGTACTTTGAATATTGTTCTGCACTCATAAGCCCAGCAGGAGCGCTGTTGAGAGTGACTTTCAACAGCCAAAACTTTCCATGTGGGTCGTTTGCAATGTCTTCTGGCGCCTGAAGTAGTGCCGAGTTCACTTCTACGACCTTTCCGGCTGCAGGCATATACAGGTCGGATACGGTTTTGGTGGACTCAATTGTGCCAAACGATTCGCCAGCCTTGAATTCAGCACCCGCTTTCGGCAAGTCGAGATGCACTACGTCCCCCAGCTGCTCAATTGCAAATGACGTGATGCCAATTTCAGCGCTATCGCCCGCAATGCGAATCCATTCATGCTCTTTGGTATATTGTGCGTCAGTCGGAAATTTGCTCATGGAAGTCACTCCTGAATTTAAAGTTGTGCGGTGCCACTTGTATAAAAAGGTTTTTTACAAATTTCGGCGGACTTTCGCTCGCCACGAATTTCAACGTAAATGCTTTGGCCAATTTTAGCCAAATCAGAACGAACATAGCCCATTCCAATATTTTGATTGAGCGACGGAGCAACAGTGCCACTTGATACAACTCCAATTTCGTCTCCGCCTTGGGAGGCAGAAAATATCTTGTAGCCGTGACGAGCAATAGCTTTGTCTATCATTCGAATTCCAACCATAGTTTTTTTGGGGCCTTGCTGCTTTTGCTCAATTAATACCTGAGAGCCAACAAACTCTCCCTTGGACAACTTAGTCACCCAACCAAGCCCACATTCGAGTGCCGTTGTGGTTTCGTCCATGTCATTTCCATATAGCAAGTATCCCATTTCTAGACGCAACGTATCCCGCGCGCCTAGCCCACACGGTTTTCCACCCAATCGTTGACCAGCTTCCACGAGAGCCGCCCAAATTTTAGGTGATGATTCAGCAGGAATATAAAGCTCGTAGCCAAGCTCTCCAGTATAACCAGTCCGCGCTATAATAGATGGTTGACCTAGAACCTTCCCCTCGGCAAACCAATAGTACTTCAAGTTCTCAATGTTAATATCGACAAACTGCTGCACTAGTTCTCGCGATTTGGGGCCTTGTACCGCGATTTGAGCATAGGCCTCAGATTCATTTTCAAGAACGACTCCCGAAACGGGTAAGTGGGAGCGGAGCCATTGCTCATCTTTCTCAATATTCGATGCATTGACACAAATAAGAAAGCTGTCGATTCCGCGGCGATAAATAATAATATCGTCGATCACACAACCAGATTCGTTACACAGTGCCGAATATTGCGCCTGCCCTATTTCGATTTTCGTAATATCGTTTGTGACCATTCGTTGTAGGAAGTCATTCGCGCCGCGACCGGAGAGCATCAACTCTCCCATGTGACTCACATCGAAGAGCCCAACTGATGTGCGTACTGTTTTATGCTCATCCAGCACACCTGAGTACTGCACGGGCATATCCCAGCCACCAAAGTCGACCATGCGTGCGCCGAGTCGGCGATGCTCTGCGTTGAGAGGAGTTTGCTTGAGTTTTTGTTGAGTCACGGACGCGCCTCTCTTTGTTATTTTCCGACAAGCTTATTTAGATTTTCTTTGTAAAAAACACACGATTTTTCTACAACCTTCTCAGCCTCAGCTCGAGGAAGCCACGCGCCCACTTCGACAACCTTCTTCTCGAGAGCCTTGTAGGATTTGAAAAATTGCTCAATTTCTTTGAGAATGTGGGGATTCACTTCAGAAAGTTCCGTGATGTGTTTGAACTGAGGATCGTCAGCGTGCACAGCTATCACTTTGTCATCCTCCTCTCCACCGTCAATCACCTTGAGGCAACCAACGACGCGTGCATTCATAATGCACAGAGGCACGGCAGGATCTTGACCCAGAACTAAAATATCAAGGGCATCGCCGTCGTCACAGTAAGTTTGAGGAATAAAACCATAATTAGTTGGGTAAACAACCGAACTGGACATCACTCTATCCATCAGGAGCATTCCCGATTCTTTATCAATCTCATATTTGCTTTTTGAGCCGCGTGGAATTTCGATAATCGCATTTACGATTGAAGGGGCTTTTTTGCCAACCTGTACGTTATGCCAAGGGTGCCAGGGATTCATACTCATGACGGAGACCTCTCAAAAAGCTGAAATTTACAATGCCGGCTGGTTTTAACCCCGAGCCGGTCATTCAGCAAGAGATGGTCCTGTGAGATTGCCTATATTTGATGTGTCTCAATCACGCCTTCATTCATCAGCAACTCGACTGCAAGGCCTTCGGACTCTTCGGAAGACTCCATTGCATCTGCCTCACTTGCAGGTGCTAATAGTTTAAGCAAATCTTCTCGAGAGAAATTCTTAAATATTTCAGTATCTTCTTCAACAAAACGCTCAAATAGTAGCTTTTTACGGTTGATAATTTCGTCAATCCGCTCCTCGAGAGTTCCCTTGGTGACTAACTTATACACCTGTACGTTGCGCTGTTGACCAATGCGGTGAATTCTGTCGGTGGCCTGATTTTCCTTTGCGGCATTCCACCAGCGGTCAAAGTGAATGACAACACTTGCCGCGGTGAGATCGATACCCGTTCCACCGGCCAAAAGCGACCCAAGAAACACCTTCGTATCAGAGTCTTCCTGGAATTGGCGAACTAGCTGACCACGTTGTGTCGTTTGTCCAGTCAGAACGACGTGCTTAATGTTCCGTTGCCTTAATCTCTCACTCAAACGATTGATCATTTTGGCGTATTGCGAGAACACGACGACCTTTTGGTCGCTCGCAAGCGCTTCACTCAGAAGCTCTTCAAAAAGCGCTAACTTGCCACTTCCAGCTCCCTCATATCGACTGTCAATCAAGGCAGGATCATTACAAATCTGCTTTAGAAATGAAATGACCGAAAAGATGTGGACATACGGGATAGGGTTTTGCTCACTCTCAAGAGCCTCGAGGAGCTCTCGCCCACGGAGTGAGAGCGCCTCGTTATATAGCTCGACCTGCTTCTTATTCAGGTTACAATGCCTGATGTCTTCGACTTTGTCGGGGAGATCAGTCAACACGTCTCGCTTATTTCTACGAAGTTTGAAAGGATGAATCAAACGCTGAAGCTCGAGGTCGGCCATGGCGCTGGTTCGTTTTTCGGACATGTATTTCTTTTTAAATTCAGAATCGGTGCCAAGGTAATTGGGCGCAATGTAGTCAAAAAGATTTTTTAATTCGAGCAAGTCATTTTCAAGAGGTGTACCCGTGAGGCACAGGCGCATCCTGCTGCCCAATCTGACAGCAGCTCGATAGGTGCGAGTCGTTTGGTTTTTAACCAAGTGCGCTTCATCGAGTATCACGAGCTCGGTTGGGCAGTTCATCAGAAATTCATAATCACGGAGAAGAATTCCATAACTCGTTACCAAAACCGTGTGCTGAGTCGGATGTCGTAAGGACTCATGCTTTCTCTGTGCTCCATGGTAACAAACGACCTTCACTGTCGGAACGTACTGGCTCAGTTTGTCCATCCAATGGTCGATCACGCTCGTAGGGCAAACGACAAGACTTATCTTGCGGGTCTCTCGTTGGGAAACCGCAGCCAATAATGCCATGGTTTGGTGAGTCTTACCAAGACCCATTTCATCGGCAAGAAGACCGCTCAGGTTGTTAGAATAGAGCCACCAGAGCCACTTGAAACCATCCATTTGATAGGGACGCAGTGTTAGTTTCGTTTTACTCAAACTCGGCAGCTCGATATCATTGAAACCCAATAAGCCTGAGCGGAGTCTCGCGATGACATCGCCCGCCCCCACGATTTCACTCTGTGATGCGAATTGCTCCCTGAACTTGATGAGTTCCAGTGTACTGAGTTTAACTTTTCCGTCTGATTGAACGCGCTGCGCAAGCCAGTCGAGCTCTTCAGGTAACTTAAGCCATCCTTGTTTTGTGTTAAGGAACTTCCGTCCCTCGGCACGCGCTTTTAGGATCGAAACAAGCAAGTTCGATCCGGTGATCTGAGTTCCTTTTTCCTGCTCCACCTCAGATGAGGAGGCTGTGCCTTCTGATTCTGAGTTTTGGGTAGACTGGCTTGCTGCTGGCCGCGCTAACAGTCCGTGGAAAGTCGGCTCCACAAAGAATGTGCCATCTTGACCAGTCTTGAGCTTGAGCTCTGTTATTTCGAAGTTTGAAAAAACTTTCACTTTGGCAAGGTCACTAGCCACTTTGACCTGAGCTGTCTCGCGCAGGCGCTCAAAGTTTGTTTCAATCAAAAGAGCTGCCGTGTCGCTGTCAAGCAGCGCTACCCTTGGATATTCATCCCAACGCACAGTCTGAGCAGGAGCTAATTCGTCACGATAGGGAATGATTCCAGATTTCGGAAGATAGATTCCCATACGCCCAACACTGCGTGCCGGCGTCGTTTCGAGTTCAAGAGTTTTTTTCGCTCGTCCTTTTGAGTCGCGAATAACAACTGTTCGAACAATACGAATGCCATTTGCATCATCTTTACGGCATTCAAAAACTCGTTCAGCACTAAGGGTCGCGCTGAGGAGCGAGCTGACCTTCTTGGGGATCTGACTTTTAATCTCCGCTGAACTCAAAATGCGGATGGTGTCGTCGATTCCGAGATTGTAGGTCAATGATTTTTTGGGCCCGTAGTCGACAGAAAGCTGCATTGTAAAGTCGTCATCGCTCCAAGCAGCTTCTGTGATTCTCGCTTTCCCTTC
>JBEAPS010000373.1:0-5028 GCA_041164285.1 Pseudomonadota bacterium | reverse complement strand
CATGGCTGCCAGTCCCATCAAGTTTACGCCGGGAAATCCCGCACCCACGGGAACAGCTCTCAACACGCGCGGTTGGCTTCAAGAGGCTGCATTGCGCATGTTGCTCAACAATTTAGACGCTGAAGTGGCAGAGCGACCCGAAGAGTTGGTTGTGTATGGTGGGCGTGGTAAAGCCGCGCGTTCACCTGCCGATTTTGACCGCATCACATATGCACTTCAACAGCTCGAGTGTGATGAGTCTCTCTTGATACAAAGTGGCGCAGCTGTTGCTAGAATCAAAACACACGCAGATGCTCCGCGAGTTTTGCTTGCCAACAGTAACCTTGTCGGACGATGGGCAAACTGGGAACACTTCGATCAGCTCGAAAAGCAAGGCCTCATGATGTATGGCCAGATGACTGCAGGAAGCTGGATCTACATTGGTTCTCAAGGCATCGTTCAGGGAACCTACGAAACATTTTACGAGGCCTTTCGCCAGCATTACGAAGGCCAAGCTCGCGGAAAATTTGTTTTTTCGAGCGGACTTGGAGGCATGGGTGGCGCCCAGCCTCTCGCAGCAGTACTCACGGGTGCGTGTTTTTTGGGTATAGAGGTGGATCGCTCTCGGGCTGAGATGAGAGTCAAGTCTCGCTATCTCGATGAGATTTACGATGACGTTGAATCAGCATTAACAGCGTTGAATGAATATATGAAAGCTGGCGAAGCAAAAAGTATCGCCATTATAGGAAATGCTGCCGAAATACTTCCCCAATTGGTTCGCAGATCCGACTTCAAACCTGCACTTGCGACCGATCAAACTTCAGCTCACGATCCACTCTATGGATATGTGCCGATCGGGTATAGCATGGAGAAGGTTGTTGCAGAGCGAAAAACGAATCCAAAAAAAGTACGTCAAGATGCTATGGCAAGTATCGCGGTGCACGTTAAAGCGCTGCTTGAACTCAAGAAAAAAGGTGTCCCAACGTTCGATTATGGCAATAACATCAGAGCAATGGCAAAGGAAATGGGTATCGAAAATGCATTCGATATCCCTGGATTTGTACCCGAGTATATACGTCCACTGTTTTGCGAGGGGAGGGGCCCTTTCCGATTCGCTTGCCTTTCGGGAGATCCCAAAGACCTGAAAAAGGCAGACTTGGTTTTGAGAGAAATGTTTTCATCCAACGCTGGAGTGCAACGCTGGCTTGAGCATGCGCCGCAGAGAATTGCAATACAGGGGCTCCCATCGAGAATTTTATGGCTAAACTATGGAGAGCGAGCACGTGCTGGATTGAAACTCAATGAAATGGTCGCTTCGGGTGAACTCACGTGTCCTGTTGTTATTGGGCGAGACCACTTAGACTGCGGAAGTGTTGCATCACCGAATCGTGAAACAGAAGCAATGCTGGATGGCTCCGATGCTGTAGCTGACTGGGCACTGTTAAATGCTTTTGGAAATATCGCCAGTGGTGCCAGTTGGGTGAGTTTTCACCACGGGGGCGGAGTTGGAATGGGATATTCGCTTCACTCGGGAATGGTCATTGTGGCAGATGGAAGTGCTGATGCAGCTCGGCGATTGGAACGTGTTTTGAGCTTTGATCCCGCAATGGGTGTTTTCCGTCATGCAGACGCCGGATATGAACTGTCCCGTAAAATCGCTTCGGAACAAATGAGTGGAGTTTCGGCGACTGCAACGGTGCCCGTTTTTTATCCACGCTATAAATAAGCATCAACAGAGGAGGGTGTCATGGTTGCACACAATTCATCAGGTCCTGAAGTTCTCTCGACCCACGACTGCGAACGCTTCGTAATAAAAAATGCACTCGTGTTGACGATGGAATGCGAAACCATTGACGAGCCCGATAGCACCTCGCCTGTTTTTCTCGGTGCAAAAGCAGAATGCGATGTTGTTGTTGAGGCAGGAGTCATCAAGGCTGTTGAGCCAAATGCTGCAGCAAACCTCACTAACTTTCGGGTGATTCAAGGCAGAGGGTGTGTGATCATGCCAGGCCTTATCGACTCACATGCGCATCCCATATTCGCTGGTTCGCGCGGCACCGAGACCGTGCTTAAAGCTCAAGGGCTCTCCTATGAAGAAGTCGCTGCTCGTGGCGGTGGAATTGTCGTCAGTATGCGTGCAACTCGTACGGCAACGAATCAGGAGCTCAAAGCCTCGTACTTGCAGCGGGCAAGACAAGCACTTTCCCGAGGAGTCGTCGCGTGGGAGGCAAAAACTGGTTACGGGCTTAACGTCGAGCAAGAACTCAGAATGCTTCAGTGTCTCTATGAAGCTCATCAATCTGAGAATTCAGCACAAGCGCTTCCTCTGATGACGCCCACGATTTTGGGTCCGCATGCAGCTTCTCCTGACCTTCATGGACTTGATAATTATATTCAGGCACTCATCGATGCACTGCCTCAGTTTATTGCCCTCTCAAAGAAACACTCTGACCTTTCAAATGTTGGACAGCTAGCGGTCGATGTGTTCCTTGAGCGGAATTACTTCACTCGGGAGCAGGCTGAACGGTGGCTCACTGCAGCATTGCAACATGGCATGGATGTGCATGTCCATGCAGATGAGTTTTCTCGGAGTGGTGGATGTGAAACTGCGATTGCTTTAGCGCAGAGATTGGAGCAAACGCCAGATCGAGTGAGAAATACAGGGCGTGTTCTGAGTGTTGATCATCTTCAGTATGCGACCGATTCAGATCTCGTCAAAGCGCAGAGTTTAGGTGTGATGCCAGTCGTCCTTCCTTTAACAAGTTTCTTTTCAAATCTTGCATATGTTGAAGGCCGAAAGCTGAGGTCAGCAGGTGTGCGTGCAGCCATCGCCTCTGACTTCAACCCTGGAAGCGCTCCGATGAACTCTCTCTGGTTTGCAGCGTTTCTTGCTATGGTCAAAGCTGGATTTGCGACATCAGAAGTGTTGACTGGGGTTACTCGCAATGCTGCGTATGCAATGGGAATTGAGAAAACACATGGCATACTGAAGGCTGGACGCCCGGCAAAAATGATTATGTTCGAAGGATCTGCTCCGGAAGATTTCTTCGCAACACCACTAGGTGATCACCTGAAGCTTGTTGTCATTTGACCCAGTCTGCAATGAGTGGATGAGGCTGTGCAGCGTTCGCGCTACTGCAGATGCGAAATGCACTTGCGGCCATTGCCTTAAATTTGTCAGTTTGACTGTCATTTTTTCTAAGTCGTAAAATACAAACAGGCTCTTCTTTTTCGACCACTTCACCGATTTTCTTTATCCCGATCAGGCCAACTTTGTGATCAATAACATCTTCTTTTTTTCTTCTTCCAGCACCCATTTCTATTAGAAGAATTCCGAGTGCTCTTGTATCAATACTTTCCACTATCACCTGATTATAGTTTCCAAGAGTCACAGGTATATCAACTGTGCCGCTCTCAATCCATTCAGTATTCTTAAGCTCTAAAGAGCTCAAATGAGCGCCTTGTTGTTCTGCTATCTCAAGGAATACTTCATATGCACGTCCGCTGCTTAAATGTCTTTGCATTCTTGCATAAGCATTTTCATGCGCATTCACCGTGATATCCTGATGACCCAAAACAGCGGCGGCTGCTGCGAGTTGTAGACTCAATTCACGAGTGTCCTCTACTCCGCTATTCTTCAATATGTCGAGGCATTCAACAACTTCGCATGCATGTCCTGCAGCGCGACCAAGCGGCTCATCCATATTTGTTAGTGCGGCTGTGACACGGCAGCCAGCAATTTTTCCTGCATTGACCATTGATCGCGCAAGAGCTCGTGCGGATTCTATCGATTGGAGAAAGGCACCGGACCCAAATTTCACATCGAGAACAAGTGCATCGATGTCTTCGGCTAACTTCTTTGACATAATGCTGGCTGTGATAAGTGAAATGCTCTCAACAGTTGCTGTGACGTCACGCAAGGCGTAAAGCTTTTTGTCGGCCGGAACGAATCTGTCGGTTTGAGCACCGAAAGCACCTCTTTTGGCCAAAGTCCAGTTTCGAAACTGTTCAGCATTTGGTTGGGCAATGAAACCCGGTATCGATTCGAGTTTGTCCACAGTTCCGCCGGTATGACCCAACCCCCGTCCTGCGACCATTGGAACAGCCAATCCGTCACAAATGAGAAGTGGCAAGATAATCAGCGATGTTTTGTCTCCAACTCCTCCTGTGGAGTGCTTATCTACGCATGGAACCTGGCTCTTTCGTAACACCGACCAGTCCATGCGCTCACCACTTTTCATCATGGCAGTGAGTAAAAATGAGGTCTCATTGTCGGTCATTCCATTGAGGACAATGGCCATTGCGAGTGCAGCCATCTGATAATCTGGAATTTGACCCACTGCATACATATGGATGAACGAATGAATTTCTTCTTTGCTGAGTTCTAATTTGTCTCTTTTTTTTCGAATAATTTCCTGTGGGATAAGCATTTGGTTTTTATGCCTTGTTGAACAGTTAGTAGGTAGAAGTTTTGTCAGTGGACAGCCCAGCAGCCAAAATAACGCCTGAACTTGTGCCAATTCGAGTGGCTCCCAGTTGGATAAACGTTAGCGCGTCTTTGAGCGATCGAATTCCCCCGCTCGCCTTGATCCCTAGCAGGGTACCCGTTTGTCTTGAATAGTCAGCAACGACTTGACTGATTATTTTAAGATCATTGTGAGTGGCGCCACGGCTTCCAAAGCCCGTTGATGTTTTTAAAACGTGAGCACCGCCACGAGCCGCAGCGAGCGCAGAGTTATAAATTTCTTCATCTGAAAGTAGACTAGTTTCTAAAATAACTTTGACCAGTTTGCCTCCGGCACTCTCAACAATTTCGCAACACTCTTGTGTGAGTTTGCTCCAATGCCCGTCTTTCACCCAGCTGATGTTCTGCACGAAATCAAACTCTTCAGCTCCGTCACTCAACGCCGCACGCGTCTCTGCTACTTTAGCCCTAGTATGCGCATGTCCAAGAGGAAAGCCAATGACAGTGCACACACCAGATTTTAAATGCACATTGCTATATTGTGCCCGAGATGAGATTGCGTATTGAACTGAGCTTGATGGAAT
>JBEAPS010000372.1:0-3064 GCA_041164285.1 Pseudomonadota bacterium | reverse complement strand
TCTGCTGGTGGTGCAAACCAGCTAGGAAGTGCCGAGGCCAGCTCGTGCATGTCGGCTCGTTGAGAGATTTGTTTTACATTCAGACCCGAAGAAATAAAAAAAGATTGAACTTGATCTTTTTTGAGACCCCACAAAAAAGGCTCGCGATTTTGTTTTAGCCAGCGCGACACGAAATGATTCTTTGACCCCAAGAAAGCTGGCTTACCGTCATCTCCCGTCTCCATGCAGGTGAGAATGAGAAGTGACTTTGTGCTTCCAAGTTTGGTTAAGTCCGTCAGTGTCGTTCGCACATTGCTCTCGGTCAGATACATCAGCACTCCTTCGATAATGAAGAGTGTTGGTGTGTCTGCTTGGTATGTCGACTGCATGAGCACTTCAGAGATACGTTGTTGCGAAAGGTCTGCTGAAATGAGCTCAACATCAGAGCTAAGGAGGTGAATTGAGCTTACTGCTCGCTTCTTAAGGGAGTGGGTCGATGGATGGTCTATTTCAATACAACGCACAGAAGGAAAGTCATTTTTGATTCGAAAGGAGAGAGTGTCAAGGCCACCACCAATGACTACGATCTGCATGCAGCCATTGCGAACTTCATTCCTAACCCTTGTTTCGATGAACACCTTTCTAGCAAGATAGTGTGAGAACATGCCGGGTATAATAAAGCTCATGGTTGTTTCAAGAAGTCTTCGGATGGGTCTCAGATTGCTTGAATACGCAAGCACTGAAAAGGGCAGTGGCGCATGTTTCAAAAGAGCCTTGAGTAGAGTTTTTATTCGAGGATCCACGTCTACATGCCAGCAATCCTGAGCTGCACACAAAGTTCCCAATGCAACAACAATGGAAGTGCTGGATGGTTTTTTATCGTGCATACAAATTGAGTCCAAGCGAATGCGTTAACGCACTGAGCCAATTGCTTTGCAAAACACCATTTGGATCAAACTCTTTCTTTCTCATCAGAAACTCATTGACCCGTGGATGACACTCCAGAATTTGGCTCTTTTTAGCCCAAGAGTGGTAAGTCAAAAAGTAACTTCCCTGAAAGGATACAGCTAAGTCTATCAGGGCAAGAAATTGCTCTTTGGCAATCTCGATTCCGGATTGAGTGTGATCGATGTGAAGGTTAAAGATGGTACATGCCCAGTCCTTCCGAGCCCAAGTGAGGAGTGATTCATTATCGGGCTCAATAAGGCGTACCGTTCCGTATACCACATTTGCGTTTAGTTTTCTGAGTTCAACTGAAGCGAGCTTCAAGAATTCTGCAATTTTCTGCCTAGGAACATAAATTTCAGTAATCATTTCAGAACCCGACACGGCAGCTCTCTCCTCCGAGTCGAGTCGGATGTGATAGCCATCGAGATATGTGCTCATCTGGTGTATATCAGACCAATAAATCTGGTCGTTTGTGCTTAAGTAGTAAGAACTGTAGTGTTCAAATGCCTTTTCCTTGTCAATGTGTGCGAGCCTGAGAAGTTTATACCAATCTTCGGGTGCCAGTTCAGCCTGTCTGGATGAAATTTCTGTATCGTTTGAAACTGGTTCATAGCAAGAAAAAACACCTTGCTGCAGGAATAGAGGACTATGTGCATCAATTCGGAACTGAAAATCTCCATACAAAAAACCAGCTGCTTTGCGTTGCTCTACACGCTCTAGCAGAGATGATGCTTCAATGACCTCCACTACTCTGCGTACTTTGCATCGAGGATAGAGTCTCAATTCAACCTCAGTCACAACTCCAAAGAGTCCATATCCACCAACAACACACTCGAATAATTCTGGGTTCTCATTTCTGGAGCACTTTTTAATCATACCGCAGGTGTCAACGACTGTTAGTGATTCAACTTCAGATACGAATGCCTGAAGATTAAGCCCACGCCCGTGCGCATTTACGGCGACCGCTCCACCGAGAGAAAGGTTGTCTGCACCTGTCTGTTTTTGCCGAAAGCTGAGCCCCATACCTGAGGGTGAAAAGAAGTTTTCGAGTGCTCTGAGCACGTCTTTCCAGTTCGCACCGGCCTGGAATGTTGCGGTTGATCTCTCCGCATCGAACCTGACGAGTTGATTCATTTGTCGGAGATCAAGCAAGGAGGAGTTTGTAAGAAACTGTTGTCCACCCATAGCGTGCCTAAATCCAGAAACTGCCAAAGAACAGCCATCTTTAGCTACGCGCTGAATAACACGCGCGACGTCTTCTGGGTTTTTCGGTGTGATCACGTCGGCCACTTCTGTTTCATTCAAGCGAGAGTGAATGTCGTTTACAACTGTCGGACCTTGCCAGCACTTCATAGCTCTTCCCTCGAGAATGTCGTTGTCTTGCTCGAGTACTTTCGGTCGTGTTTAAGAAAAATTCACTGTTTAATCCTTGGACAGTCTGACGTCTCTTTGACCTGTTGAAATAAACCCGATTTTTGCGGCTAAAAAAATTCTGGATAGACCCAAGGTACAAATTTTTTTGGTCATATTTGGTTACGTAACGGTTGAGCGGCAGAGTCGAGCTCAATGGTATTTAAGTTGCTCTCGTGAGGGTGGGGGTCAAAGGAGGTTATATGGTGAAGGGAATTTTATTGACAGCAGTATCAGTGCTCTTTGTGTCTGGCTGCGGTTCACAGAATTCAAATACAGGTGAAACCGAATCCCTTGAATCTCAAGTGAACGATATTGATAGCGATGTACTTTCGGTCACTGGAGGGCTATCAAAGGTCATCATTGACTACAGAGATAGTGGACGGACATTCGATGGAAAAGGAAAAGAGTTCAACAACGGTAAACGCACAATGGTTGTTTTTCAGTCGACAAAGAAAGGCGATCAATGGCTATATCCTAAGGACATTGTGTTTAAGAACTGGAAAATAAACGGAGCAATGCGCGTTATCGGTGTTGGGCCTAGTTCAGACACAACGCTCGTTAAAGAATCCTCTCGTAAGCTTGGACACACAAAGCGAATGAGAAATGCTGCACCTCGGAACATTGTTTTGCAGAATTTGCTTATTTCTACGGACGAAAAGATTCCTATTGTTTTGGCTCCAGGAGTACATGAGGTTACACTTGAGAACTCTGTTATTCAGGGAAA
>JBEAPS010000371.1:0-3946 GCA_041164285.1 Pseudomonadota bacterium | reverse complement strand
TATATTGTTGCCGGAATAAATTCTGACAGCTCAGCCATTACAACAGAATCGCTCAACAAACTTAAAGTCTATGCTGTTAAGGGCAACGAAGAGGTGGAACTCGACAATACACAGTACAGTCTTGTCGCCGTTACCGATAGCGCTCGCAATGCTTTGAGTGTCTCAACGGTCGTCGATTATTCAGGGAGTATGGGCAAACAGGATATCGATGAAATTTCATCTCTATTCTTGCAAATCAGTAACCATCTCTTATCTTTGGCGAAGATTTCTGTCGTTCATTTCTCAAAAGATCTTGACTTGCGGCAGGAATTTTCGACTGACAGAACAGCGATAGAAAAAGCGCTTCAATACAATGAAACAATAAAAAGAGGCTCAACGAGCCTATACGATGCTATGGGTCAAAGTGTGTCTTCACTTTCAAAAGGCGGCGCCGCTGGCCGCGTGCTTATTGTCGCCACTGACGGGCATGAGAATTCATCCAAGCAGTACAGCAAAGAAAAACTGAAGACCGAAATTTCATCGGACAAGCGGCTAGTGGTTCTTATGATAGGAACATTTTTGGCTGACGCAAAGGAAATGAGAGAGATTGCAGGTGAGCGAGGGGCGTTTGTATACGCAAACACGATCTCAAAGGCTCGTAGAAAAGCAATTGAATTTTCCAAAGCAATCAATCAAGGCGTAGAGGTTAAGTTATCCACACCTCTCTCTGATGTGACAGAAGTTCGCTTCAAGACTGACGATCTCAGCGTCTCAGTGAAACTTTAAACATTGGTCTTCAAGTTGCATTTTTATCGCACTAAGGCGAGTCGGCTTAAAAGTCGCCGACTCGTTTTTGGATTCATTTCTTGAATGCAGAGAATTTCGAGATCGGAGTGCGTAAAAGCTGCCCGGACTAAGTCAATAAACTCTTCAAAGTAAGACTGAGCACACAAATGTTCGTCACCAAGAAACATGATGGCAGTAAGAGCGTTTTCACGCACTTCGCGGGGCATTGACTCGCTCCCAATAATTTCTAACAAAGAACGTTCATAGACTAAGTTGTGTTCAAAATGAAGTGGGAATAGGTTGCGAGTGAACCAGTCAGCACGATCAAGATCGCCTGACACGACTGCGGCAAGCATAATTTGGGATAGTTTGTCATGTTGCTTGAAGGAGCAAAGTCTCGAGAATGTTTTGGGACTTGGTTTTTGGATTCGGGGTAAGCACTCTCCCTCAGCAAGACTCACCATATAGTCTACTGCTTCAGGATAGCAGTCCTTAAAGTAACTATAGCCACAAAAATCTATAAAATCGGATGCAATATCTGAAAGCTCGGTACGACGTGTAGCAATTTGTGACTCAAGCTCAAGGTAAAGGAAGAAACGCACAATCTCATGGGAATCGTCTTGAATGAGCCATTTTCCGATTTCTGCCAAACATGCAGTTAGGTCCACAACTCGCGGGTAAAGCTGCACGAATCTCGTTGTTCTGTTATCTAGACCCACAACCTCCAGAATCTTTTCTTTCCATATTGGCACAAACTGCATGTGGTGAGGGGCAATGAACTCTGCCAACTGGGTAATAGCTTTTCTCGCCAGCGCCCGTATTTCATTGTGGGGTGAAGTAGCGAAACGCAGGAGAAGATTCACATCAAACTGAGTTGGGTCAAACGCTTCGGGTACTATTTGCGTAGCTCCTGCAAGTGCCGCGATTATTTCAGGCTCAGTCGAGTTAGGATTTTTGAGGTAGCCGACTGCTTGTCTAAACGTGAGTGGATTATTTCCTTCGGCGAGAGTTGAGACGTTTCGAGTGTTCAGTTTGTGAGGAAGTCGAAGTATTTTGCTCATGCACGTAACCTTTCTCACTCTGTCCTGTTAAAAACCGAGAAATCGATGATTCGGTTATCGTTTACCTGAGCCTGAACTTAAGAAAATTTTGAATAATAAAAAAGGCGGCACCGAGCCACCTTCTGTTCCGCTCTAGGTTTAGAAGAGCGGAGGCGGCGGAGCTCCGCAACCCCACTTGGGATAGCACGCATTGCCACCCTTATATTCTAAACAAATATTAAGCTGTGCGTAGTTGCAGCTGCTCGCAACAGGTTCAGAAGCATACGAAGGTGAGGACACGGGCGATGGAGCATACGAAGGAGAGGACGCTGGCGATGGAGCGTACGAAGGTGAGGATGCAGGCGATGGAGCGTACGATGGTGTTGCAGTTGGCGCTGGCCTTGACACCTGTGCGGGAGCTTCTGGTGTCGCGGTTGGATTTGCTCTCGAAGGCTTCTTTGAGTCAATTACAAGAGGAACTGATTGAGGAGCCGAGGCAAGCAATGAACGCATTGTTTGCTGAATCCACAAAGAGGCGGACGAAACATTGCCATGAATTGAATCCAAAGAATCTCTGCAGGCATCGCTGCTTCCACCGCCACCATGCAGAACACCTATGAGACGGCCGCCATAAACGAGAGGTCCGCCAGAGTCGCCTCCACAGGTGGAGCCATTGCCACGCAAAGACAAGATTGATGTATAGCCCGGATGAAAAACAGAAGCCTTCACCTCACTTATTTTCAAATTCGCCGATCGGAGAATTTCGTCAACATCATCGGAATCATTTGCTCCAAAACCTGAAGATACAACTGTGGTGCCAACGGGTGGAGGAGCTGAAGCCAAAGGCAACGTGCGCCCATCCATTTCGGCAGCCAAGAGCAACAGCCTCATATCGACAGAGCCTATCTCCATGCTTGCGCTATCGCTATCGAGGTACTTATTGAACGCCTGATGGCCAACAACCCCAACAACCTTTGTTCCCGACAAACGACCATTGGCACGACTGAACACCACATCACCGTTCTTTACTTTACAATGCGCCGCAGTCAGTACAACCCGATTGTGAATCAAGGTTCCGGAGCATCTTCCTTCTCTGTCGCCTCTAGGCATGTGTATGCCAACTGTATAGCCTGCAGGATCATTTGCCGAGAGTGAGTCCCCATTGTGAATCATTCCTCCACTCACTTGAACGTCGGCATCTAGTCGCCCGCATGCAGCAACAACTCCAGCCAACGCGCAAATCACAAGCGACAAAAAAGATTTATTCATCTTCACTCCTCCGGAGGCTTTATCGGAAGAGATAAAAGATATATTTATTTTATTTATATAGTTTAATAAAATTAATCACTTAAAAAGAAAAAAAAAGAAGCAAACCCTAAGGATATTCAGACTTATAAGTCTAATTTGTAAGCTATAGAGTTGTGAATGCAAGACAGCCGGTATCCGCGCGCCAGTATGAAGGGTGAGCCTCTCAAATGTTGCGCACGTAGAGACACCATCATTCACCGATAATCTTCACCAAAACTCGCTTTTTTCTGCATCCATCAAATTCACCATAAAAGATCTGTTCCCAAGGGCCAAAATCGAGTGAGCCAGCCGTCACTGCCACGACAACCTCTCGTCCAAACAGCTGCCGCTTGATGTGAGCATCTCCATTGTCCTCACCAGTTCGATTGTGCAAATATCGTGACGTGGGCTCGTGAGGAGCTAGTCCCTCAAGAAACTTTTCAAAGTCAGCATGCAAGCCCGATTCATCGTCATTAATAAAAACACTTGCAGTGATATGCATTGCATTCACAAGACATAAGCCTTCGCGAATTCCACTTTCCTTCAAGCAATTTTCAATTTCTCGCGTGAGATTCACAAATGCTCTTCTCTGTCGAATTTCAAGGACAAGCTCTTTCCGATATGACTTCATTTCTTTCCTTTCATAGAGCAACTTCTCGATTTGGTACTTTTACTTTCCGCGAGATGCCCGTTCTTGCATCCAACTCAAACAAGCGCCCACATGCACTTCAATGAGATCAATAAGTGGAATACACTGCAGTCCAACGCCTGAACGAACATGGAGAGAACGCTTTTTGACAAGCAAACCTATTTCAGTGCAACCAAGCACAACAGCATCGGCTCCCCTTGCAACA
>JBEAPS010000370.1:0-15024 GCA_041164285.1 Pseudomonadota bacterium | reverse complement strand
CCCATGCATGAAAAGGTGCAATGCCCAGCTTGAACGACAGGCCGACAACGAACATCAAAAGACCAATCACAGCAAAGGGATTTGAGAGAGAAATGTTGAGCCCACGCAGATCAGCCCAGCGCAAAGTCCCGATGTTGAGATAGATGAGAGCCATCCCCATCAAGATAATACCCGATGCAGTTGCACCCATTAAAAAATACTTCACTGCTGCCTCAAGACCACGCGCATCTGCGCGCTGGTAGCCGACCAACACGTAGAGCGAAACACTCATAAGCTCTAGGCCGGTAAAGAAGGCAAGAAACTCACCTGCAGCAGCCATAATCATGATGCCTGCAGAAGCATACATAAGAAGGCAGACAAGTTCAGGGCGCAACAACTGACGTCCTGAATTGGAGAACTCAGCCATAAACAAAGTGAACATAGTGCCAAGGCCTACGATCAAAAATGTGAACTGCGAGATTTGATCACCAAGAAATCCGCTTCCGAGCCATGCGGGAGGTTGAGTAGGATCTAAACCGAATGACGTAGGAGCCGAGAGCAGAATGAGCGGCACAATCACTGCGGGAAAACAGCTAATGAAACCAATTTGATACGACAGCATGCTAGGTCGGTCAGGATTACCGCGGAACACACCAGCAATGAGCGCAACAAGTGCACCAATCAGCATCGCTAGGATTGGGGATGCGTGCAGGTAAAATTCCGCTGAAGGAAAAATTTCATTGAGACTGTTCTGAAGAGCTGCGTTCATCATTCACTCCGAAAATCGTATGCCAGTGGGTCGCAGAGGAGAGCGTAAAACTCACTTCTCCCTCATGACCTTCATGGTTTCATTCGAATGATTAGGGATCACGAGTTGTGTTCTATAAGCGGTTCTACCGTTCACACTTTCTTGCAATTTCTTCATTGTGGGAACCGTATGTGCAAGCAACGGAGCCGACAAAAAGCCTGTTGCAAAAATAAACACAGTGAGTGTTCCCAAAATAAAAGCCTCACGCCCGGTGCAGTCAGAAAGCTTCTTGTTTTCTTCGTTGTTGAGGGGTCCCCAAATCACCTTGAGAACAAGCCACAGCATGTAAATTGCTCCAAGAATCACACCAGATCCCGCCAACACAGCCATAGTCGGGCTCACTTGAAAAACACCGTTGAGAATCAACCATTCACCGATAAAGCCGCCTGTTCCCGGTAGAGCAACAGATCCCATCGTCGCGACAACGAGAAAGAATGCATACCACGGCATTTGTTTCGCAAGTCCGCCGTATTCGCTCATTTCACGTGTGTGTCGCCGTTCGTAAACAACACCAATCAGAAGGAACAGTGCTCCCGTGGAAATACCGTGATTGACCATTTGGTACAATGCACCCGTAAAGCCAATTTCGTTGAAGGCAAACATTCCAGCCACAACAAAACCCAAGTGGCTCACTGAGGAGTACGCGACCAGTTTTTTGATGTCTGTCTGGCGCCATGCAATGAGGGCCCCGTAAATAATTCCAATAACTGCAAGGCCAATCATGAACGGAGCAGCTGCGTGCGCCGCTTCAGGAAACATAGGGATGCTCATACGCATGAGACCATAGGTACCCATTTTTAGGAGAACTCCCGCAAGGATCACCGAGCCCGGTGTAGGAGCTTGAACGTGAGCATCGGGCAGCCATGTATGAAATGGAAACAAGGGAACTTTCACAGCAAATGCTAGAGCAGTCGCGAGGAAAAGCCACATCTGAGTGTCTGCAGGCAAACCAGCAGCCGTGCGGTAGAGCTCAATTAAGCTCGTACTGAACACACCATTTTGCTGATAATGCAGGTAATAAAGGAACGCGAATGCAACGAGCATCAGCAAACTGCCGATCACCGTGTAGATAAAAAACTTCGTGGTTGCGTAAATTCTTTCTTTTCCACCCCAAACTCCAATGATGAAGTACATTGGAATGAGCATTGCTTCCCAGAAGACATAAAAGAGCAGAAGATCGAGGCTCACGAGCGCGCCAATCATTGCTGACTCAAGCACTAGGAAGAGTGCAAGAAACGACTTCACATTCTTTTCAATTGAAGAGTAACTTGAAAGAAACACAATTGGACTAAGAATGGTGGTCAAAAGCACAAGCAACAAACTGAGGCCGTCGACACCCACCGTGTAACGAATTCCCGTACCGTGCGGTAGCCAAGCCAGATCTTGTGCGAATTGCATGGACGATGAGTCCACATTGAAATGCGCAATGAGGTGGAATGAAAAAATCATTTCTAGCACTGCAATCGCCACAGCAACATGACGTGCCATCTGAACATTTTTCGTCAGACCAACAATGATTGCACCCAGCAATGGAAAGAAGATGAGCAGCGTTAAAATCCACTGCGAAATCATCGAAACCATAAAAAGCATCTCTCCTTTCGAAAGACTAGCGCCTTAGATAAAGATCCAAGCACCCAGTGCAATCATCGCCACAAAAACCAATTTCAAATAATTTCGAACAAGTCCCGACTGAATGTCACTGAGCACCGAGGTGACCAGATAAATTCCGCGCGGTCCTTCGTTGATGATTCCCTCGATGATGGCACGGTCGCCCACCTTAAAGAAAACGTCACCGAGTTTCTTCAGTGGTTCGATAATGACCGCCTGATACAGTTCATCGATACGCCACTTGTCGAGAATCAAACTATACAAACCACCAACGGACTGGGCTATGGAATCGCCACCCTGCGGTCCTGCTTTATAGAGATTGATTGCAAACAAACTCATGATGACCATGACTGCAGTTGAAGTTCCCATAAGGCCCCACTCAAGAGCAGCAGACCCGTGGGATTCGCCTTGAGTTTCAAGCATCACCTGCTTGGCAGACTCAATCACCGGATAGAGCCACGAAGTGATTAGATTCTTATCACCCTCAATTCCAAGAACGTGCATAATTGCGTGTGGCATTGAAACATAGCCACCCACAATTGAAAGCACAGCAAGAAGTACGAGTGGGAGAGTCATTGGCCATGGGTTTTCATGAATCTCATGTGAGTGATGATGGTCATCGTGGCCATGGGCATGATGCTCAACACGGCTTTCACCGAAGAACACGAGGTAGGTGAGCCGAACCATGTAGAAGCTTGTACAAGCAGCGGCCAATGCGCCAACAGCCCAGAGCATTGGATGGCCAAAGCTGCCGCTCCATGCGTAGTAAAGGATTTCATCTTTGGAGAAGAAACCAGAAAAGCCAGGGAAGCCAATAATCGCCAATGTGCCAATCACGAAGGTCCAGCCAGTGACTGGCATTTTCTTGATGAGGCCGCCCATTTTACGGATATCTTGCTCGTGGTGCATGGCATGAATCACGCTGCCCGCACCAAGGAACAACAACGCTTTGAAGAATGCGTGTGTCATGAGGTGCGCGACGCCATATTGGAATGCCCCAACGCCACAACCCAGCACCATAAAGCCTAGCTGACTTACGGTTGAATAGGCGAGAACCTTTTTAATGTCGTTCTGAACTAGACCAATTGTCGCGGCAAAGAGAGCCGTCGCCGCACCTACAACTGCAATCGTTGTCATAGCTGTTGGGCTATAAACGAGCATGAAACTCATACGAGACATGAGGTAGATGCCCGAGGTGACCATCGTAGCCGCATGAATAAGTGCAGACACAGGTGTAGGACCCGCCATTGCATCAGGAAGCCATATATAGAGCGGCAACTGAGCTGACTTACCAGTAACACCCAACAACAAGCACAAACCAATAGCCGTAATCATGCCAGCATTCTGTGATGCAAGTTCACTTGTGAGCGATGCGGCAATTGCTGAGTAATCGATACTACCAAAGAGCTTGACGGACATGAACATAGCAAGCAGGAAGCCGAGGTCACCCACGCGGTTAGCAATAAATGCCTTCATTCCGGCACGGGCATTGGCCTCTTCAGAATACCAGTATCCAATCAGAAGGTACGAACAAACCCCAACGCCTTCCCATCCCAAAAAGGTAACCAACATATTGGAACCAAGGACCAAGGAGAGCATAGAGAAAACAAACAGGTTGAGGTACGCAAAAAAGCGATACACACCTTCTTCGTGTGACATGTACTCACCTGCGTAGAGATGAATAAGGCTACCCACACCTGTAATAATGAGCAAAAGTATTCCTGAAAGTCTGTCGAGACTGAGCGCGAACGGAATTTCAAGGTAACCACCGTTGTAGGGCACCGAAATCCAAGTAAAGAGCTCTGTGCGAAGAACTTCTCCAGCAGCGATAGGGCCGAATACCAGAAAGCAAGAGATCACGAATGGCACAGCAATGGCCAACGTTCCCACAGTGACAGTTACCAGACGCGGGACACGGCGCAGGAAGAATCCATTGAGAATCGAGCCCAGCAAAGGAATCAGCAGCACAGCTGCGAGCATTGCTTGATAATTCATTGATTAACCCCTCAGTGCCTTAAGATCGTCAGCTTCAATGGAGGCTTTCGTTCTGTAAAGCCCAATAATGAGTGCAAGACCCACAGCCGCCTCACAGGCCGCAACGGCCATCACAAAAAACATCACAACCTGACCGTCGATCGTCCCTGTGATTTTACTTGCGCTCACAAACGCAAGATTGGCTGCATTGAGCAACACTTCAACGCTCAGCATCATAAAGAGAATGTTCTTGCGGAACATGACACCAGCAAGACCGACCAAAAACATCAAAAAAGAAAAGTAAAGCCCAAGTTCAGGAAGCTGTAGCATTTGGGGTACTCCTCTTTTTCGCAATGACAATTGCACCAATCACGGCAGCTAAGATGAGGAAGCTGACGAGTTCGAATGCCCACAAGTAATCAACGAACATCGATGACGCGACGTTCTTTACATTTTCTGAAGGAGGGAAATAGAGTGGGCGCGCTCCCTCAGGAGTTTGGCCAATCGCAAGCCCCATCGATTCAACACCGCGTGTGAGCAAGCCTTGTCCCACCTGCGTACCCAGAGCAATTGCAAGTACAACTCCAAAGGCAATTAAAATCATTTCGCCCAAAGTAATGCCGCCGTAGCGCAACTCTTCAGGCGGAAGGTTGAGGAGCATGATAACGAATACAAACACGACCATGATGGCACCGGCATACACAATGATTTGCGCCGCAGCTGCAAAGTGAGCCTCAAGTAGGCCAAACATACCTGCAAGTAGGGTCATGACTGCAATGAGGATCATGGCCGCGCTCACGGGCCGTCGGCGAGTGATCATCGTCCCCGACAAAATTGAGGCTGCAATCCCCATGACTACAAAAGAAACAAAATTCCAATCCATGCAAGCTACTCCAAAGTTCGGGGCTTGAGCATTAAGTCAGTCGCATGATGCCGACAACGAGGGCGAGCACAACCACATTGATGAGCGCCAAAGGCAAAAGATATACCCAACCCACGCGCATCAGCTGATCGTAGCGGAAGCGCGGCAGTGTGAACCGCGCCTGCACGAACAAGAACATGAAAATGGCAACTTTTGTGATGAGAACACCCAATCCGATGAGCGCAGCAATCCATGTGGCAGGCTCATACGTCACGTAAGGTGTCAGCATGGAAATGAGCTCAGTTTGAGGCAGCCATGGGATCTCATAGCCACCCAAAAACACACAAGCCGTAAGTGCCGAGAGTGTGAACATCATCGCATATTCGCCCAAGAAGAAGAGCGACCAGCGCATCGAGCCGTATTCAACCAAGAAACCTGCAACCAGCTCAGCTTCGCCTTCTGCGAGGTCAAAGGGTAAGCGGTTGGTTTCTGCAAACATTGTGATCACAAAAATAACAAATGAAATGGGTGAAAGAAAAATCCCCCACTTAGGCAGGAATCCAAAGAGGAGTTCGTCAGACTGGGCAGCAATCATTGTCTGCAGATCAAGTGAGCCGTAAATGAACACCATGGGAAGCAAAGCAAGACCCATGGCGATTTCATAGGAAATCATTTGTGCAGAGGCGCGCAGACCTCCCAAAAGAGCGTACTTATTGTTTGAAGACCAACCCGCCAGCGCAACACCGTAGACGCCGAGTGCTGTCATAGCAAACAGGTAGAGGAAACCCGCATTGAGGTTGACCGGCTGCATGTTGATAGTATGACCAGCCACAACGATATCTTTTGCAAACGGGATACCTTGAATTGCAACAAGACCCATAACGGCTGTAACGATGGGAGCAAGTACATAAAAGAATTTATTTGCTTGTTTCGGAATGAAATCTTCTTTGAAGAGAAGTTTGATTGTATCGGCCAAAGGCTGTCCGAGACCGAAGAGTTTAAAGCCAAATATACCCACACGGTTCGGGCCGATACGGCGCTGAATGAACGCCGCCTGACGCCGCTCGACCCACACCATAATTGGTGCGACTTGTAGAGCAATAACGAGCGCAAGACCAATTTTACCTATCGCAGCCACGAGGCCAATGTTGCTTTCAAGAAATTGAGCCACAGCTCCCAAGGATCCGTCCATGTTGCTCCCCTCAATCCCAGTCCAGGGCGCCGCGGCGCAGGATGTAAACGTAGCCGACAATCAGCGTACCGACGAACAGACCAACCTCAACGATCCCAAACCACTGGAGCTCGTCAAACAGAACTGCCCACAAGTAGAGAAAGACTGTTTCAATATCAAAAAGAATGAACAGAATGGCTGTGAGATAGAATTTCACAGACAGCCTCTGGCGAGCAGTTCCAACTACGGGAACACCGCACTCGTAAACATCGAGCTTGGCAGGATTCGGTTTCTTTGGCCCAAGCAAAAACGACGCAATCGTTGCACCGCCTGCAATAAGCAATCCTAAAACAAAAGCGATTAGGATCGGAAAATACGGGTTGATTGATGCTGCCATCTTCAACGCCTCCAAAAAAGTCAAACCGTGGTCGCGGCTGTGGCCTTAACCCATAAATTGATCACGAACAAGTTAACGCCGGCTGAGTTCCCGAGAGAGAGCTCCACGAAAAACAAGAGCTGCTGCCAAACGCGCCGTTTGAGATTGAACATCTCGCTGGGGACACAGTTCAGCAACATCAACCACGCGACAAATTTTTCGAGACAATGTATCTTCCACGCATGGCCACAGACTTTCAACCGGAACCCCAAAAGAAGTTGAAGCACTCGTCCCAAGAGCAGATGCAGTGTGAAAGACATCGAGGTCTATAGACGCATGCAGTTGTCCTGACGACCCCTCAGATTCAAGCCATTCATCAAGCCAAGTCGCAATTTGCAACTCTAATAAGCAGTCGTCTGGGTGAGGCAAATTGAAATACGTCCAAGGCTGCCGCCTCGCTGTATACTCTGCCACTGATACGCCACAGCTTTGTGCAAAATCCCAAAGGCTTTGAGGATTGCGCTCGCGCTGAATACCCACTTCAAGCAGAGCTTTTCCACCACACACGCGTGCACTGAGCTCTTCTATAACGCGCCGAAAAGGAGTGCCGCTACTGATGTTGCCTTGCTCAACAGGTCGGAGATCAAAATGAGCGTCGAAGTTGATGATGGGCAGAACTCCACTGCAAGAGCGCGCGTGACCCATGTACGAGCCAAAAGAAAAATCATGCCCACCACCAATCACGTGCACACGACTGGCTCCACAAGTCAGAGCAAAGTGAACAACATGGGAAAGTGAGGAATGAGTTTCTTCGATAGTCGGCTGGAGTTGAACATCACCCAAGTCGCACCAGTTGTCGCCCATGCACAATCCAGAGGCAAGGCGAACATCGTAAAGGCGATAAAATGCGTCCCGAAATGATCGAGGACCCTCTGCAGATCCTAAGTGACCAAAGTTCAAACCCACACCACGATCGTCGGGAACACCAACAAGGACGTCACGGTTGTGTAAAAGCTGTGGCCACAGGGCCTCAGGTGCTGAGTGCAGTCGATTCATCTTGAGTCCCAACATCTCAGACCTCAGTGACTGTCTCAGGTCGGGTGCTGGGGAAAGTAGGGACGCAATGCCTGTCGGGAGAGTCACGTGTTGAAGCTCCACTCAGCTGACGTGGGCTATGCAACACTGAAAGAGGATCAGCCCTCCGAACCATTGCCCGTAGAGCACAGAGGCTCAGGCGGGCTTTTGGGAGGAAGGTGCGCTCTTCTCGAGGCGTTGTTTACCCAACTGTTTTTCAATAGTTCGGATGATACGCTGCCGCAGTGCGGGGTTTTCTTCAAGAATGACTTTGATGAGCTCTAAGTCATCATTTGTTCGAAATGCTCTCTTTTTCCGCGGATCGCGATCCACGGGAGCTTTGATGTTGTCTTTATTGGCCATACACCGCCTCCTCTTCACAGGATTCGGTTGATTTCATCGAGACCTGCTCAAGCAGGTTTTTCGCAGCCAATGTTTTGACGTTAGCTGAGAGCCTGTCGAATGTCGTCAACAAGGTCTTGGGCTGATTCAATTCCTACAGAAAATCTCAAGAGCCCTGAATCGATACCAATCCTCTTGCGATGCTCTGGGGGCACACTCGCATGGGTCATGGTTTCGGGATGGTTCACAAGTGACTCTACCCCACCCAAACTTTCGGCCAAACTGAACACCTGTAAGCGGCTCACAAATCTCTTCACATCATCAAAACTGCCTTTCATGCGTACACTCACCATTCCAGAGTAACCGGACATCTGCCGGCGCGCTAAACTGTGCTGAGGGTGAGACTCGAGCCCCGGGAAGATCACTTCAGAAAGTGCGGGGTGTCCAACGAGAGCCTGTGCAACGACGAGAGCGTTTTCGTTATGACGTTGCATACGCAGTGCGAGAGTTTTTATACTGCGCAGAAGAATAAAACATTCTTGCGGCGCGTTGACCGCACCTCCTGCAAACTGAACGAAACGCAACTGCTCTGCAAGATCGTTTGAATCGGTCATCAGCGCACCGCCCACGAGATCGGAGTGCCCACCAATATATTTGGTCGTGCTGTGCAATACGATATCTGCCCCCATTGCAAGAGGACGCTGAAAAATAGGCGAAGCGAATGTATTGTCGACAACAGTTAAGGCCCCGTGGGTTTTGGCAATCTGAGCAACCGCTTCAATATCGACAATACGCAAAAGAGGATTGGTCGGAGTTTCAATCCAAACCAAACGAGTGCTCGGGCGGAACAACGCCTTCAAGCTCTGTGGATCGCGCATATCCACAAATTCAAAATCAATGTTGTACTTGGCAAAAAGCCTTCTGAACAAGCGCCCAGTTCCACCATAAACATCGTCACACACAAGAACGTGATCGCCAGGATTGAGCATTTGAGCAATGGCATGAACAGCAGCAAGTCCAGAAGCAAATGACACTCCGTGTTTTGCACACTCTAGTGCCGCCAAAGCAGTTTCAAGCGCTGTACGTGTGGGATTGCCGCCACGTGAATAATCGTAGCCCTTGTGCTCACCGGGCGCAGCCTGAACATACGTTGATGTTTGAAAAATAGGAGTCATGATAGCACCTGTGGTGGCTTCCGGCTCCACTCCTGCATGAACGCATACGGTCTCTATTCCCTGATTTCTGCGCAGGTTTTCCAAATTTACTGATGCCATAGTTCCATTCTCCCGCTCTTATTCAATTCAATTTTTGAGTGCCTTCACAGTCGCCAGTCTGGTTTATAACCAACCACATCAACCGCACCTGTATAAGCCGAACGGCATTGCGAATCCAGTAGCCCAAAAAACTCAACTAAATTGCGAGGAAATAACGAATCAGAGTCTCATCGAAAGAGATGCATAGCCCAACGTGTTCAGCATCAGGTTTATTCGCTCCGGCACAGCCTGTTTCTCGAGCTCTTGAACAAGCAATTGAGCAGTTTCGCGCGGTGTGAGATGAAGTCCTTTGACCCGCTGAAAAAATGGATAAACAACGTCCTGATTGAACAGGCTCTGAGCAACGATAGCAAATGAAAAGGGCGCACACGATTCAAGTGCGCCGCTGTCCATATACTTTCGCACAAGCGTATCTGATGAATAGGGCACCCGTCGACACGTTGCCCGAGCATTGCGATTGGGCATGTGCATATCGTCCGCTTCAAGCAAAACCCAAGTGGCAATAGGTGCATTGCCGGACACCTCCGGCTTCTCAACAAACGGATAACCCACACTGCCACAATTGATCCACACCTCGTCCGAATGGGGATTGCGGTGCATTCCCAGATAATGACTGTGTCCGTTCACATAGAGAGCTGATCGACCGCTGAATGAAAACACATCTGTAAACACAGCAGACAGTCCGCTCTGACTTGCATAAAAGTCAGGAACCCGGTGGTTTCCTTTGGTGTCAGCATGAACAGCGCAGACACCTACTGATGGGTCGGACCAAGCATCAACACACATTTTTTCGGCGTCGAGCAACAATTCACCCATGCGCGCAACAGTCCATGGCACAAACTTCCATAATGGACGCCGATACTTCTCGTTGTCCGGATGCCGCATGCAATCAAACAAATAATCTTCATGATTGCCACGCAAATGAACACAACCAAGACTCTTCAACGTGTCATAAACCCTGCTTGGCTCAGGACCACCATCAAAACTGTCGCCAAGGCAAATGAGTTCGAAACTGTCTGCGGATGAGTTCTCACGACACCGACGGATGTCTTCAAGCACCGCTTCAAGTGCTGTGAAGTTGCCATGAATGTCAGTCACGATGGCAAAGGCCTTTTTCATGTGTCTGAGGTGTCCTCATGCATCGGGTTGAATGACAGGCGCCTGCGAAAAATCGATCTTGAGCATTTGCTTAAAGAGTGCCGAAAATGCCTCTAATTGCTTCTGTGGTTCTCGCGGTAAACCAGCTTGCTGCAACAAATTGAGCGTTGGCTCGTGCAACAGCAGATCTTCTGTGAGGGGTGCAATCACTGGTGCACGACCGACTGACAAGTGCGGACTCGCCATGAACTGAATACCGGTATTATGGAGCCAATGACGAGGAAGTTCAGCCTTCTCAGCGACAAAATCAGTGAAGCCCTCTTCATAAAACTTCAAGAAAACTTCTTCGTCTGGATGGTACATTTTATCACCCACAATCCAGTGCCCAATGGCAGCCAAATGCACTCGGATTTGGTTAGTTCTACCCGTTTGAGGAAGGCATGCAAACAGAGAATAATCCTCAAAACCTGCCAGATGAACACAATGCGTTAGGGCGTCGAGACCATCGTGCGTGTTGTGCCAAAGTTTGAGACGAATGCGCGAGCCATCGGCACTTCCAATTGGGAAGTCGATCCGAAACTGAGAGGGCACAGGCGTGTTTCCACGGGTCACAGCCAAGTACATTTTCTTAACGGATGAGTCACGAAAACTGAGTGAAAGTTCGCGCCGTAATGGAGTGGAACGAGCACACACCAACAAGCCTGAAGTCTCGCGATCAATGCGGTGAACCGGCGCAGTGTCGGCGTAGCCCATGCGCTTGGCGATTTCGATAAACGTATTTTTCCCGTAAAGTCCGGCAGCATGCACCACGAGATTTCCGGGTTTACAAAACACAGCGGCGTCACCGTCGTCATGCACAACTTCCACATGTGTCGCCATATCAGGCTCATACTCTGGCGGATGAAAAAGCCAAATCTGGTCGCCTTGCTTCAAAACGTATGTGGATTTTATGTTGATAAGTGTTTCGGGTGGCGCGTCTGTTTCATGATTCTTTGGTGAATTCTGCTCCACCATCACCTCGCCAATATCGACACGCTCCTGCCAAATATCGCGCGTATGGAACTTAAACTTCTCTCCCAAATGCCTATCGATACGCAGACCAACACCCACATGCTCCAACCGTCCTCCCAACCTGCGAAAGTGGATTCGATCGAGAGCCACACGCTGTGAGCGCCTTTTGCTCAAACGTGCTCTCAGCATGCTTTGCAAAACCTTTTCAGGTGGCCCGCCAGCACCCTCGCTCACCTCTTTTTCCATTCGAAAGCGTGAGAGCTTCTCCTTGGCCACAAATTGCGACATTGCTTTGAGAACCAAGTCTGTGTCCAAAAGAGTTTGATATGCACCAGCTTTGGAAATGATCTTCACAACAGAAGCAGCGTCACCACCCGTCAGTATAACTGATGAAACTCCATGAGCACTTGCCACCGCAGACACAACCCCGTGAATCTGGAGTGAGACACCATGCAGGATTGAGTGTTGAGTCGAAAAAGGAGGCTCACATTCAACAGAGGGCATTTCATCGGGAACTCGCAACAGGGGTAAGCGAGCCGTTTTAGCGTGGAGTGTTGAAAGACAAAGCCCCACGCCCGGCAAAATAAAACTTTCAATGAGCCGGCCGCTATCATCAACCACAACTCCAGTGAATGCAGTCCCAAGCGAAAAAACTGCAACGACCTCTTCGTTACGACGCGCTATGTCTGACGCAACCCACACGTGTAAAGCGCGATCAACACCCATTTGTCCTTCAGCATAGTCCGCTTCCAAGCCGGACGCCTTTAGAATTTCGTCGGAAGCGAGAGGATAGAGTGCAATTTCGCGCCCCACACAATCGGTTGCAAGTGCATCTTCAAGAGCACGAACAAGTTGGCGTGACTGTGAATCAATCGCAACGTCAGCCCACACCATCTCAATCTGTTTCTTCGAGCCAACGCATTGCAGTATTTCGTGAACCATCGGGATGCGACGAAATAACTTCGTCTGGGTGAGTGACTTTTTATCCAACTCACTCCATGGGGTAGAGCCACAACGCACTTCCATCCCCATCTCAATTCGCCAGTGCACAAAACTATTGCCAAAATCAAGGCACAGTCGGGCTAGGTTCGCGTCCAAACATTTAAGATTCTCGCCACGTGGCTGCTCGCTTAAATCCGAAATGAATGCCACATCTCCGGCAATAACAGGCTCTGCGTGCCCTTCGAGCAGGAGGCCACCATCAGTCGTCAGGCCAGCAAAATGTCCTACCGTCTCGCCTTTGTTAACTGACAGTCGTGTGCCGAGCGGAAGACTTCTGTCGAGAGTCAGCATACGCAACTGTTCTGCGGTCCTTGCAGTGCAAAGATAATCTGTAAGCTCTCTTGAAATTTCCTCTGCCAACACAATCTGTAATGTCGATTTTTGTTCCTGGGTGAGTTGCTGTGCGGCAACTCCCCAGAGTTCGAGAACGCAACCCGCATAAGCAACGTCAGGTGGTGCCGCGAGAACATTGAGTCCTATCCCGACACTCACATATTGAAGAGCTTCGCCTCTAAAAGAGGTTTCACAAAGAATACCAGCAATTTTCTTTCCAGTTCTCTGCAAAGACGATGCTGTTTGAGCAGAACACAACCATAAATCATTCGGCCACTTGATTTTAGCCTCATATGGAATTTCTTCCGGAAGAATGGATAAGAAATCCATCTGGTTTCTAAGCCTACGATAAGAAGTTCCAAGAGCATCAGACAAAGCGCACCCAACCGCCAAGCTCATCCATGTGGCCGGGATTTGGATAGACGACGCCGGAAAAACAAAAGTGCAGGGACCCAAATACGATGCATGCCTGACTGCATCCGAAAAACTTTCAAACGCAATGGGGTTCGCAGAACGCGTACGAAGAACCTTTTCTTCCTCGGGCATTTGACTCTGCAACCATGCACTTCCACCACGACCGCGACCGGCAGATTGCTTAGTGCATAAAAACGCGACTGGCTCGCTACAAGTGTTTGACTGCAACCAAGCACGCGCGAGATCCATAGTGGACTTTGTTTCAAATTGATAATGGGATTTCATTGTTATTCCAAAGAGTAGAGCTGCATGCTTAAGTCCACCCATGTGGCTTGATGAATAAGTGCACCTGAACTCATGTAATCAACACCCAGTTGGGTTGCCATTGCAATGTTGACTTCAGTTAAATTGCCACTCAACTCGAGTGCAATATTTCTTCCGGACGCATTGCGTTCCGTCACTGCCTCATGAACATCCGACTGGGAAAAATTATCGAGCATAATCACGTCAGCCCCACCTTGAAGAGCTTGACGGAACTCGCTCAGATTGGTGACTTCGACTTCTGTTCGCGTCAATACAGAGGAACGAGTTTTACACCTATCCAATGCCCGCTCAATTCCACCGAAAGCGCGTAGGTGATTCTCTTTGAGCATAAGCCCTGTGTCGAGCGCATGTCTGTGATTTCTTGCCCCACCTATGCGCGTCGCATATTTTTCGTAAATCCTCAGGCCGGGCGTTGTTTTTCTGGTTTCAAGAAGCACAGGCGGATTGTCTTTCATGCCCGATGAAGCCTGCAAAATTAAATTCTGCATGTGGGCTGTTTTGGTACTTATGCCACTCAGCCGAGCCATCAAGTTGAGTGCTACACGCTCCGCAAGCAACAATGCGTTCGCATCACCCTCGCCCTGCAAAATCACGTCGCCTCGCACAATCTGCTGCCCGTCTGCAAACGCCGACGACACTGTCACGGGCACTGCGGAATGAGTTCTATGGACAACTGCAGCCGCAAAATTCAAACCGCACAAAAGAAAATCCTGCTTCGCTACAATCTTGAATTTCATACGACGATTGATGCAGCTCTGGGTCCAAACGCTGCAATCTCCGCCGCCAAAATCTTCCTCTAGCCAAGAATCGACGTCGCGCACAAAGCGGTGCGGAGAAACGCCCAGAGCAGCAGTGATTTGCTGATGAATGTGGGTAGGTGTCAGTTCAACCACATTGTCTAAAGCCTTGCTTTGCGCCACAGCTCAATCCTCCTTCTGGACAATCCATCCATCACGTCTATTGTGACTCGGCAGAGCACTGCAAGCCGGACAACTTCAACGGAGAGACTCCATGATGCCTCTACCACACAACACCCTGATTGAAAGCCTCGAAAATGAGGTGGAAAACGGGACCTTCACTTCGTGGGCGTTTGCCAACGAGACAGGCCAGTGGTGCGGCTTTTTCGCCGATGAGGCCTGTCCACCGGACCATTTACTGGATCGAATAGAGTCAGAGAGCGGAGAAAAATCCTCCTATATTCGATGGCTTCCAGCGTTCGATCTCGCGAGCCTCACGAAACCCCTGCTCACCAATTTGTGGCTGAGACTGAGTTTAGGCACTGACCCCATTTTGTATGCCAGTACACCTCTCAGCTCGTTACTAGAGGATCGAAACCAAGAAGGAAAAATGTTAAAAACGTGGGCTCTCGATAGA
>JBEAPS010000369.1:0-5333 GCA_041164285.1 Pseudomonadota bacterium | reverse complement strand
TTCTATGCGCCATGTGCAGTGATGCCCCATGGTGCTGGGGTGCCGGGTTGTCGGGGCGCCTCTTTGAATCAATTCCTTAATCTTTTTCGGTCCCTTTGGAAATACTGGTTGTGGCTCGACCCTGAAATTGACCGCGGGGCGCTGCAGATGTTAGCAGCGCGCTGGTTTATTTCTGAAATGACTGACGAATACGAGGCGATGTGGTGAGCAGCAGCGACGGTGTTCAATTGGGAATTGTTGTCCCGCACTCACATTGGGACAGAGCCTGGTATCTTCCTTTTCAGGCTTATAGGTTGCGTCTCGTTGAAATGCTACTCGATGTGCTGCGGTGGCTGGAAGAGGGAACGCTTCCTCTCTTTGTGCTCGACGGTCAAACTGTGCTGCTCGAGGATGTCTTTGCGGTCAAGCCTGAGCTGAAGTCTCGAGTGCAATCTCTCGTGGAACAGGGAAAGATCAAAATTGGCCCTTGGTACACAATGCCCGATCTCTTTTTGGCGAGGCCCGAGTCGCTGATTCGCAACTTGCAGCGTGGCATTGAGATGTCCGATGCGCTGGGAGGAGCGTCGCGGATGGGTTATGTGCCCGACTCATTTGGCCACTTTGCGCAGCTCCCCCAGATCCTCAATGGAATGGGAATTTCCCAGTTTCTTTTTATGCGCGGCATGCCCGAGTCGCTTCGCGACGGCACGGGTGCATTGTTTCAGTGGCGCGCACCGAATGGCTCTTCCGTGTTGGCTGTTTTTTTGCGTGAGGGCTATTTTCCTCTCGGGGCCTTGGGGCAGGAGAGTTTTCATGGTCGATATGACGGACTCTCTGCAGATTTTTCAGCGGCTGAGCAGCGCTTAAACCAAACTTTGGAGCGCTTGCAGCCTGTTCAGAAACACAGCGTTTTCGTTCTTCCAGCTGGAGGCGATCACTTGCCTGCGCGCTCCGACCTCGCAGAAGTGGTTTCGCATCTCAATAAATCGCAGTCTGCAGCAAAGCTTGAGTTCGGGAGTTTTGAATCTTTTTTCGAGCGCCTGACTGAGTCAGCAAATTGCTCGACCCCCGACGCACTCATGCAAAACCTCACTGCTTACGAGGGCGATCTTCTCGGGCAGGCAGATCACCCGCTGTTGCGCAACGTTCTGAGTGCACGCGTTGATCTCAAGCAGTTGAACCACAAAGCACAAGCTCTCTTGATCGGTCTTGTCGAGCCTCTGCTCGCATGGTCGCGCATCCATCAACTTGAATCTGTTGACTCAGCGCTTCTCCAATGCGGATGGGATGCACTCATGAAGAATCACGCCCACGATGACATCTGTGGGTGCAGTGTCGATGAGGTTCATCTCGACGATGTGCAGCGATTCCATGAAATTTTTGCTCTCGGAGAGGAAATCATCACCCGCCAATTGGAGCGCGCAACCGCAACACTTTGGGGTGAATGGCCGCAACGACGAAGTTCGAAGGTTGTGGTTTTCAATCCGCATCCGTGGCCAGTGGAGCAGCGCGTCAGGGCTCGTGTTCTATTGCCCGATGAAGGAGGCGAGTTTTCGGAGCCTTCAAAAGCCCGCAGGCTAAGCCTGAAGAATGCTGCAGGTGAAGAGCTTGAACTGTTTGACGTTGAGTCTCACTGCAAAGACATCCGCAGCCGATACCTTGAAACCACGTGGGGACGCTCCTACCAATTTTCATTCAAAGCTTCAGTTCCTGCACTCTCGGTTCAGTTGTATGCGGTATCGGAAACGGAACAAGAGTTGTCCCTGTTCGGCGCACGTTCGCGCGAAACATGCAATCCTCCAAAAGAGTTGATTGAGGCATTAGAGATTCAGTGGGAAGCCGATGTTGGTGACGGTTATAGTTTTGCACCTGTGCCGGAACTCGGCATCCGTACAGCACAGCTGGAGTTGGTTGAGCAATCAGATGACTCAGAGAATGAGTTCATTTTTAATTACATTTTAGAGGCCCCTGCCGATATCAACAAAGTGTTGGCAGCTCGTGGTGAGTGGACAGCCTGTCAGGGTCCACTTCAGAAAATGAAAATTGAGGTGAGAGCACGCAGCGCCGATTGCAGCGGTGCAGCGCAAGCGGATCGCAAATTCGGAGAATCAGCGTGGGCTCTCACAGTGAGTTACACCAATGTGCTGTCTGATTGCCGAATCCGTTTGTTGAGTGTGCTTCCCGACAAACCGTTGCGCTTGGTCGCAGACGCACAGGCTCGATGGGAAGACCATGCAACTGAGCCTGTCCCTCAAGAATTGTGGCCGGGCCCTCAAGCAGTTCCGAGATACCCTGGTGAAAAACCGTACACAGTGCACCACGTCAATGATGGAATTGTGAGTGTACTTCCCACCGAACTGCGTACATTCGCAGGTGCGGGGCTGCATGAATTCGAATATGTAATGTTGCCTGATGGTCGCTCTGCGAAGGCTCTCACACTCCAGCGCTCAGTTGCGTCGTTGTCGGTGCGTGGCGGTCGTATACGTTCCTGTCAAGCAGGACCGCAGCGGCCGACTCCCGATGCTCAGCTTCTCAAGCCGTTGTCATTTCGGGTCGTGTGGGGCGTTCTCAACTCACAGGAAGTGGCTCGTGCTTTCAGGCAAATGAAAGAGCTACTGGAGCCTGTTTGGGTGCAAGAAGCCCCCGTCGTTCCTGTGCTGAAGAAAAATTTAGGTGCGAATCTATCGGAGTCGATCGTCGATATCCATTCACTCCCCCTGCAGCTCATGGCACTCAAGCCCTGCCAATCGCCAGATGAGATTGTTGTCCGACTTCTCAATCCAACGGGAGGAGAGGTTTCGGGCACTGTGACCGTTCACGGTCGGTGTGTTGCTGCTACGGAACTCCGTCTCGACGATCAAACCCCCGTGTCTCAATCAAATACACAAATAAACGGCGGCAAACTCGATGTTGTGTTTGCTCCCTATGAAATCAAAACGTGGAAGATTTCGCTATGCTGAAAATCACCGGCACTTTTCTCGATGAAATTACGCACGACATTCCGCCACAAAATTGGGGCAAAAGAGAGTGGGCGGCCGACTTCGATGCAATGAAGGCGGTTGGGATTGATACAGTCATTTTGATCCGAGCCGGATATCGCGAGCGCCTCACGTTTGACTCCAAGGTGATCAACGCACATCGTGCCTGTTTGCCTGCATACACTGATCTGGTTGATCTGTTTTTGCACGAGGCTGAACGCTGCGGCATGACACTGTGGTTTGGCACCTACGACTCAGGTCAGTATTGGGTGAATGGCGAATACAAAAAAGAGATCGATCTCAACAAAGATTTCTGCACAGAAGTTGTTGAGCGCTACGGCGCCCGTAAGGCTTTCGGAGGATGGTACATCAGCCACGAGATCAACACATTCGATGCGGGTATGATGAAAGTGTACGATGAGCTTTCCACTCACCTGCGCTCACTCAAGAACATTCCCATTTTAATGTCGCCTTACGTCAAAGGGGTGAAGCAATTTGGTGCCGAGGCCATCTCACTCGACACACATGTGCGTGAATGGGAGACGGTGTTTCGCGATTTGCAGGGCAAGGTCGATGTGGTTGCGTTTCAAGACGGACAAATGTCGTTTCTTGAACTTCCCGATTATCTCAAAGTGAATTGCGCATTGGCAGCCCGTTACGGGTTGCGGAGCTGGAGCAATTTGGAAAGCTTTGATCGCGACATGCCGATTAAGTTTCCGCCCACTGATATTCGTAAGCTGCGCTACAAAGCGGACCAAGCAGCACAAGCGGGTGTTGAAAAGCTCATAACGTTTGAGTTCTCGCACTTTATGAGTCCTCACTCTATGTACCCATCGGCTCACCAGCTTTACAAACGCTACAAAGAATGGATTTCAGGCGAGGAGAACTGACGTGGTTGTCTCAAAGCAAACCATAACCGAATTACGACGTGAATTTGAGTCGGAATTGTTCGAGCGGGTGATTCCGTTTTGGGAAAAACACTCATGGGATAAAGCCAACGGTGGATTTTGGAACTGTCTAGACAGACAAGGCCGCGTGTTCGATTCAACCAAGTACGGTTGGTTGCAGGGGCGTGAGACTTGGCTTTTCAGCAAGCTTTACAGAACTGTTGAGCAGAAACCATTGTGGCTTGAGATGGCGCGCAGCGGTGCAGAATTTCTGAGAAATAAAGCTCTCACGGCAGATGATCGTATTCCATTTCGCATGACAGCTGAAGGGGTGCCCGTTTACATTCAGCGTAAAATTTTCAGTGAATGTTTTTACGTGATGGCGATGGCAGAGTTTGGCCGTGCCAGCGGCGAAGAGCGATACGCAGCCGAAGCAAAGCGCATGTTTGAAAAAGTGTGGTCGTGGGCGTTCGACTGGAGCAAGGTCGGCAGACCCAGTTACTCAGGCGAAACGCCCCTGCAAATGCTCGCAGTGCCCATGATACTTATGAATCTTATTGAAGAGCTGACTGACTGTCAGCCGGGGCACTATGAGCAGGAGCTGGCACAATGTCAGCAGGCCTTTTTGATGCACGTCAAACAAGATGAAAAACGCGTGTATGAGTTTGTTCGTCCCGATGGATCCCTGTGCACCGATCTGCCCGAAGGTCGCCAACTCAATCCGGGGCATGCAATCGAAGCAGGATGGTTTCTCCAGCACTGGGCACTTAGGCAAAAGAACGAGAAACTCTCCCTGCTCGCTCAAGACGTCGTGCGCTGGTCGCATGCTGAGGGGTGGGATGCCGAGCATGGCGGATTGTTTTATTTTCTAGACGCAGCTGGCCACAGTCCAACACAACTTGAGTGGAATATGAAACTTTGGTGGCCACACTGCGAGGCCTTGTATGCCCATTTGCTCAACTTCAGTCTCAGTAATACTGCGTCTGACTGGGGTCTTTTTCAAACAACAAAAGAATACACATTCAAGCATTTCCGCGACCCTGAATTTGGTGAATGGTTCGGTTATCTCAACCGTGAGGGCGAAGTGAGCCAATCATTTAAGGGAGGGCCATATAAATGTGCCTTTCATGTGCCGCGTTCGTTGTTGCTGTGCTGGAATAAACTGAAAGAACTGGAGTCGCGCGGATGAACTTTTTACCCGAGAACACGCTGCTCGCCGGTATCGATTATGCTGTGATTGCAGCTTATCTGCTTGGAAGAATGGCTTTCGGTGGGGGGCTTGAACGCACGGCACGCGGGAGCATTGATGCATACTTTCTTGGGAACAGAAACATTCCTTGGTGGGCACTGGGTGCCTCCGGTATGGCCTCCAATATGGATATTGCAGGAACCATGGTCATCGCGGCACTCGTTTATTAGCTGGGTGTAAAGGGTTTCTTTATTGAAATTCGCGGCGGCATTGTTCTTATTATGGCATTTTTCATGATTT
>JBEAPS010000368.1:0-3585 GCA_041164285.1 Pseudomonadota bacterium | reverse complement strand
AAGTATCGAAAGGAGGGAACATTCACTCGATCTCATCATCCGTGTGCAAGCTAAGAAAAGTTATACTCTAGGTTTGAGTCCATCATTTGGTACTAGAAATGGGTACAGATTTTCTGTTGATTATGCGAAAAACAATCTGACTCAAGATGGGCTGCGCTTTACCTCTGTTGTTAGTTTCAGCCAAGAAAAGCTGCAGCGCTCGGTGCTGACCACTCAACGTATACTCGGAAGAAAACTGACTCTTGGTCTTTCGGAACCTATGTTGAAAATTGGTAATCTTGTATCACCTTTGGATTGGAACCTACTCTCTGGGTTTGAGGTTTCCGCTCAGTCATTGACCGATCGATATTTTGAAACGTTTGAGACGGGTGTTTTCTGGAGACCATATTTTCTCGAGAGGACTTGGTCTATTCAGGCAAAACTCGCGCACGAGTGGTCGAAGGCAATCGGAACATCACTTCAAACGTTAGAGGCGCTCGACAAACCCACGGTTAAGATTCATGAGGTTGTGCTTGGACTTTCGCTCGACACACGTGTGAATCCGGAATGGCCAACCTCTGGCGGTACCTTCGATTTGACCAGTAGTCATGCGCGCTTTGGTCTCGATTCCGATGTTCAGTTCGATCGCTATAGTGCGGATTTTGGGTATTTCTTTCCGATTTGGGGTCGTTTGTCAGGTGCGATTTCTACGGGTGGTCTCAAGGTTTCTGATGTAGTCAACGCCCAGAGTGAGGCACTCACTGCTCCGGGGTCTCGGCGAGCAACTCTAGCGGGGCGATCACTTGTGCGTGGATTTCCGGAGGCGAGCAGTGCGCTTACCCCGGGACCACTAGTATGGCTGAATCTGACTCCTCCTGCAGACAATCCGGAATTAACATGCGTCCCAACCCTGCGAACGATCGGTGCGACCAATGTATTGTATGCGAAGTCTGAGTTGCGCTTCCGCTCTCCTTTTTTTGGCGACAGTCTGGGTTTTGCTGGCTTTCTTGATTCAGGAGCTGCTTTTTTTACTACTAGTGAGCTTGCGGCTCTGCAGTCCAGACTTAGTGGTGGAGATGGTGCTCTTGACGCCGGCGGCATTGATTCATGTGCACTCAGCTCTGCTCAAGTCATCAGTGATTCGGCGGTTGATTTTAAGAATTTGTCACTATTGCGCCAGTTCTTCAAGAACTCCTATATTTCAGGGGGTTTAAGCGCGAGATATATTATTTCAACGTTCGCCTCATTAAACTTTGACGTGGGTTTCCCCATTCAGGAACCGTATCAGAGCGGCAAGTGTATACAAGCATCTGAGCTTTCTCAGTTAAGGCAGGCTCCAAAATGTGTCGTCAGACGTTCCTCTTCTAATCTTTTTGGAGTAGTCCCTCTTCCCGGTGCATACCATGTTGGAATTGGTGCGAACTTTTAAACTTGGCTCACTTATGTTTGACGTATCAAAATTAAATAGATTCAATTTATCTGGTTCAGAGCTTACGCAGATCGGACTAAATTCAACGCGAATGAGTCGGTTGGGCGTTCACTTTCCTTTTATGGTTGCTCCAATGGTAGGACTCACGAACGTTGCTTTTCGTGAGCTTATTCGTTTCTACACTCCACCGAGCGTTGAGCCACTTACATTTACGGAGATGCTTTCAACGCGACGGCTTCCGGACGAAAAGCTTTCGACAACGAACGAGTTAAAGACTGCGCCTGGGGAAAGTCACTTCATACCGCAACTGCTCGGCAACGAGGAGAAATACATAGGTACCAGTGTTAAGAAGCTTCTTGAGGTTAATCCATGGGGCTTTGACATAAATATGGGATGTCCTGTGTCACATACTTTGCGACACAATTGGGGTGTTCGACTTATGGGGGACGCTCAATATGCTGCGCGCGTTGTTGAGTTTACGAAAAATCAGAGCAAAAGACCTCTCAGTGTTAAGTTGAGAGGGGGTACAGGCGACTCTGAGAGTGTTGAATATCTTCTTGCCTTTACCGAAGCACTCGAGCGTGCTGGGGCGGATTGGATAACGATTCATCCGCGGCCTCGTGCCCAACAGCATAAAGGCAATGCCAATTGGAGCCTAATTAAAGAAGTTTCCGCAGCCAGAAAAATACCAGTTGTTGCAAACGGTGACATTCAAACTGCAGACGATGCTTTGAAGCTTCTAAGGGAATATTCTGCGGATGGCGCTATGATAGCACGTGCTGCAACTGCTCGGCCTTGGATTATGTGGCAAATCACCCAGAGGCTTGGAATTCTAGAGAGCCCTCGTGGCGGAATTTTGCGGAATTGCCCATGGACCCCTGAGGAAGAAGGACGCGAATATATACACGCCTGTTTGAAGCTCATCGAGCTCATGAAACATTATTTCGTCGATGACACATATATTCTTGAAAAGTTTAGATTTTTTGCTGCAACGGGTGCGCGGTGGTACCAATTTGGCCACGCCTTTTGGAAGATGACGACGAAAGCGAAGAGCGTACAGGAACTATCCATATTTATAGAAGATTTTGGCGCAAAGTCTGAAAACCACTCATACGACCGGGTCAAATTCCTCTAGTGCTGGGCAAACAGTTCTTAATAAAACCATGTCGCCTCGTGCCAAAATTCAATGAGTGCAATCCTGCCTGATTGAGTGGGTGATACGTTCATGGGAACACAAAGAAACACAAATTGTTTTGAGAATTTTCGATGGATAATAACTTTCGCCATTGGATGTTTTCTGGTTCTAAGCCAAAACCTATCAATTGTTCAATCGACAGCATTAGCAACAGAGCTCAATGTTGAAAGCAGTCTGGATCAGAGTCCCGCCGAACTCAAGAAACTAAATGAAAGTGCAAAACTTCTCGAAAAAAGATTTGCTGAGCTTGAGCAAAGACTCTTAGCTGAGCAGTCGAAAATTGCAAAAAATTCAACTGCAGAACTTGTTGAACTTTCGCTGTCACTAGCGCCACAGTTTGAGAGTGAATCTAAAAAGCAGAACGACAGTATCCTCGTCAGTCACCTCCGAATGTCACTTAATGGCAGGCCACACATTTTTAACCAAGACGCCCTGCTCGTTTCAAGTGAATTTCCGATTCCGCTCTATCTCGGACTTATCAAAACCGGAAAGCATCTTGTGAAAATTCAATTTCAGGCGTCTCATTATCAGGGACCCGACGAAAGTGCGATGCAACGGTCGTGGATAAAGGTCGACGAAACTTTCACTCTCAACCTCGACTCTAGTGAATCTAGGAAACTTGTAAGGAATGTTTTCATCACACCTTCCCAGGGTAAATTGACTGTCGGTTTGCAAAAGGCAGTAGAATAAATGAGGTTGCGGTGACAGGTCGAAAATCGAAATACTCTCGATTGCTTTTGCTGACGGCAATTTCTGCGATCAGCGCAACGGCCTTTGGCTCACCTAGTGATTTTGCAAATAGTGGTTTTCTGTGGAACGAAGAAAGTAGTCAGGTGAATCACTTGAGGGCGATTTTTTACTCAGAACCGAACTTGATGCCAATCCGTTCGGCTGGTAGCTCCCAAACAATTGAATCAATTTGTGCCAGTTCAATACGGCTTTGGTCAAAAGAGCTGCATAGCTGTCCTAAGTTCTTTTATGA